>JBBSSN010000024.1:0-15862 GCA_038242035.1 Actinomycetales bacterium | reverse complement strand
GTCACCGCTGCAGCGTCCGACACCTGGCTCAGGCTGGCATTGCCGTAGCCGTGCTCCGCAAAGACCGCCGCTGCGCCGGCAAGGATCGCCTCACGTGTGGCCTTTGCCCGATCCTGAAGGACCATTGATGAACCTCCACCCTAGTCGGATGTCATGTTTGCCTGACCCTCGATCATGAGCTGCCGGGTAGGAGCCAAATTGCCGCCCGGTGAGGATCCTTCCGCCCGGTGCCTCCGGTTTCATCGGACGCCTGGATCTCCGGGCCCTTCCGAAAACGCGACGACGCCCTCCGTTCGATCCTAGCAAGACGGCCGACCGGGGCGCCCGGTTCCTCAGCAGGTACCGGATGAGAGCCTCACCACTAAACGACTGTCACCGGCGATCAAGGGAAGCCACGACGACGACGGCCGCCACCGTGTGCGGAAGGCCGCTGAGCTTTAGCTCTGGTCTCACCTAGCTCTTGGGCCGGTTCGGGATGTACTGAAGTGCCCACTTGTTGCCGTCCGGATCGGCAAAGTTGACGAAGTGGCCCCAGTCCTGAACATCGATGTCACTGACATCCACGCCGTTGTTCTTGAGCTGCGTGTGGGCGGCCTCAATATCGTCGACCACTATCTGCAGATTCGGCGCAGTACCGGGAGCAGCCTCGCTGAGTCCTTCGCCGATGCAGATGGAACATGCAGACCCCGGCGGTGTCAGCTGAACGAAGCGGATCGATTCGCTGGGCCTTTCGTCGTAGTCGGCAATGAAGCCGACCTTGTTCACGTAGAAATCTTTGGCGCGGTCAACATCGGACACAGGGACAAACACAAGTTCAAGTTTCCAGTCCATGCGCACAGGTTAGTCTGCTGCGCGTCAGACCGGTAGAGGGCGACAGAGGTGTTGTGGAAAGTTAGTGACCCTTGAAGGCTTCAGCGAGCCACCAGGAACCGCCGTCGGACGCGATTTTGGCATCAATCACCAGCGGCGCGGTCGGATCGGAGGCGAGCCAGTCCGTCACGGCGTCCAGGTCCACTAAGCGGCGGACGGTCAGCCCGGTAGCCCCGAAGCCCCGCGCGATTGCGGCAATGTCCGTGTCGGGGAACTCCACTGTTGAGGTATCAATGCCTGGTGCGGCGAAGTGATGCACCTCAGCTCCGTAGGCGGCATCGTTGTAGACCAGGCAGACCAGCGGCAGAGACAGGCGCACTGCAGTTTCCAGCTCCGAAATGCCCATCAGGAACCCTCCATCGCCGGTGCCAAGAACCGGCAGCCGCCCGGGCCGGGCGATGGCGGCGCCGATGGCCGTATAGAGTCCAAGCCCGATGGCCTGAAAGGACTGGGTGAAACAGAAACCGAATTCGTCCGGAACCGAGAGGTACTGACTGGGGTAGCCCATGAAGTTGCCGGAATCCACGCAGACGATCCGTTCAGCAGGCAGGAGTTCATCAAGCCTCGCGCTGAGAACCCGGGGGTCGATTCGGTCTGCGCTGGAAAAGTCCTCGATGGGGACATCCCGCCACTGTGATTCCTGGGCAATTCGACGGCGGACTTCCTCCGTACGGTACTTCCGCACCGGTCCGCCGCGCCCGCGCAGAATGTCAAGGACGGCCAGTGCAGTCTCTTCGCTGTCGCCAAGGACCCCGAGGTCGATAGGACGGTTGGCGCCGAGTGCGGAATCGTCCAGATCAACTTGAACAACCTTGGTCCCGGAGCTGATCAGCTTGCCCTGCCGCATGGTCCACATGTTGAGAGCGCAGCCAAAGCCAACGATCAGGTCTGCCGAGGTAATCAGCTCGGCCGTCGCGGGCGAGGAAAAGCCGCCGGAGATTCCCAACGAAAAGTCTTCACCATTGAACAGACCCTTGGCGACCGCGGAAGTGGCCAGCAGAGCGCCGGACTGCAGAGCCAGTTCCTGGATTTCCTTGCCCGCACCGCGGGCCCCGCGTCCGGCCACAAACACCGGGCGCTGCGCTTGTTGAATAAGGCCCGCCAAGGCATGCGTGGCATCCCCGTCCGGCCGGACTCTGGCCGTACCGGGCACTGCCGCAACGGATTCCGGTGTGCCCGCCGGTGCCGCTTGGCCCTGTATGTCCAGTGGCAGATTCAGCACCACGGTGTGCCTGCCGTTCATCGCTGTCCGGTAGGCGCGGACAGTATCAACCACAGCACTGGCCGCTGAATGGACCCGGTGGGATTGAGCACCGACGCTGCGGGCAAGCCCATCCTGGTCCATTGCAAAGTTGGAGTTCACGGCGGCGCCGGCCGTTTCAGCTGCCAGAATCAGGACGGGAGTCCGGCTCTTCGCCGCCTCACCTATTCCCGTGGTGGCGTTCGTCAGCCCGCATCCCTGGTGGACACTGACGACGCCGAGCCGGCCGGACATGCGGGCGTAAGCGTCCGCCATCGTTGCCGCGCCGCCTTCGTGGCGCGCCGCCGTGAACGGTACCCCATACTCGCGCAGCGCATTGGTGACCTCAAAGTTGCCACTGCCGACGACGCCAAAAACATGTCCAGCACCGAGCTGCGCAAGCGTCCTTCCTACCAGTTTGGCTATGTTCATCCGGTCTGCACCCATAGAATCCCCCGTTGCATCAGTCATTCTGCGCGACCAAGGCGAAGACACGGCTCGGGCTGCCTGTGCCGCCGACAATCGGCAAGGGCGCCACCACGATAACGGCGCCGGTAGGCGGCAGCTTGTCCAGATTCTGCAACGACGTAATGCCGTACTTATCGTGGCCCAGCAGATAGTGATGCGCAGGGAAGGGCGGTTCCATACCGCCGGCACTCCCGGCATCGATCCCCACGGTCTCCACGCCCACGCCGGAGATCGGCGTGTGCGCAGCCAGCCACTGTGCACACTCGGCGCTGAAACCGGGCGTGTGCGGACCGTTCTCATCCGTGTTCAGAAACTGCTCCTGGTCCTGAACGAATCGGTCCCAGCCGGTACGCAGCAACAGCCAGGCGTTCTGCGGGATCGGTCCGTGGGCTTCTTCCCATGCGGTGACATGGTCAATCTCCAACAGGAAATCGTGGTTCTGCGCGGATTCGCTGCTGAAGTCAAGCACAACCGCCGGACCCAACAGACGTTCCGGTGGGATTTGGGATACATCGCGCCCGTTCTTTCCGGTGAACCAATGGATCGGTGCGTCCAGGTGGGTTCCGATGTGCTCACCGGTATGGATGTTGTGATGCTTCCACAACGGGCCCGGAGTGTTGTAGGCACTGACCTGCTCCAAGCTGAAGTCAATCAGATTGACGAACGGTTCGGGCAGTCGAAGCGCGGGTGTTTGGGCGGATAAGCTGGTCGTCAGATCGATGAGCTCAATCTTCCCGGTAGCCACGGAATCAAGTAGGTTGCCGAGCTGGGACATGGAATTCTCCTCGATGACAGTGCGCCCGATAGACCCGATGGGGACCGCTGATTTATGCCGGTATCGTGACGTTCGTTATGTTTTGAGTATCTCCCGTCAGGGTAGCAAGGCAATGCCGTCCGGGCCAGTGTGCTCTAAGGGAATTTCCGCTGACGGTTTGCTGACCGTGACAGCCACGGGACTGTGACATATTCTCGACGACCGTCACTTCAGAGATATACTGATCGAAGGCATGAGCGCGGGTCATGCCGCCTAAAGGAGGCGCCATGACAGCCGAAGCCGCACCGAACCGGCAGGCCAGCATCGACCGCACTGTCGAATGGGTGGATACCGATGCTTCCGGCCACCAGCACAATTCCGCCATCATGCGCTGGGTCGAAGCGGCCGAAGCGGAGCTCTTCCGCGGCCTTGAACTGCCGGAATACTTTCCGATCGCCCCGCGCGTCCAGCAGATCGTCAACTACAAGTCCAAGCTGTGGTTCGGACAACGTGTCACCGCGATGGTGGAGATCCAGCGGATCGGCCGCACCTCGATCACCTATGATTTCCAGGTCCACGGCCACGCCCATGGCGGATCCGACGGCGGACTCGCCGCATTCGGCTCGGTGACCGTCGCGCACGTACCCTCCGGATCTGCAACGGCCCAACCGTGGCCGGCGAATATCCGTGCAGCGGTCCATCCTTCGGAGAGCACACCGGAGAGCACGGGCCCTTGATAACCATCCCCTCCCCGCAGGTCCGGCACCAGCAGCTCATCGTCACCATTTACGGCCTCTACAGCCGCAATCACGGTGACGCCCTGCCGGTGTCCGTACTGATAGATATGCTCAAAGACCTGGGCTACGATGCGCCGGGCGTGCGCTCATCCGTCTCGAGGCTGAAGGCCAAGGGCGTCCTGCAAAGCGTCCGAACGGACAAGGTGGCCAAATACGAACTCGCCGAGCAGGTCATGGACGTCTTCCATGAAGGGGACCAACGAATCTTCGCTCCCGAGGCCGCCAATCCCGAGTCCGGCTGGGTACTGGCGATCTTCTCGGTGCCCGAATCCCTGCGGAACCGACGGCACCAGCTGCGCGGGGAGCTTTCCGGCCTCGGATTCGGGTCCGTGGCCTCCGGCGTATGGATCGCCCCTGCTGCGGTTCTGGACCAGACCAAAAAACGGCTTGAAGGGCGGGGACTGAGCCAGTTCGTGGATTTCTTCCGGGGCGACTACCTCGTGGACGGCCCGATGCGGCCAAAAGTTGCCCAGTGGTGGGACCTCACGGCCCTTGACGAGCAGTTCAATGACTTCCTCTTCCATTACGGCAGCGCCGCCCAGCAGTGGTCCGCGCTGGTGGGCGAGGATCCGGCCGCTGCGCTCGCGGCATCGACCCCGGAACTGCGCCGGGAAGCCTTCAGATACTACATACCGATGTTGACCCTGTGGCGCCGCTTCCCCTATCGTGATCCCAGCCTTCCGCTCGAGTCCCTGCCGGAAGGCTGGAAGGGCCCTGCGGCGAGGAAGGCGTTCCTTTCCACGCACCGGCTCATCGCCCCGCTGGCTGCGGCCCATGCGCATGCTCTGATGCACGGCGGCAATGGTGCGCAGGCTAGCGCTCCTGGATCACCGCTACGCCCTGGATCTCAATCAGGGCCTCCTTCTGCCACAGCCGGCTGACTCCGATCCCGGCCATGGCCGGGTACTCCACGCCCGCCATGTCACGCCAAAGCTTCCCGATCTCGCGCCCGTTCGCCATGTAGTCGTCCACATCGGTGAGGTAGATGGTCACGCTGACCAGGTCCGCCGGCTGCCCCCCAGCCTCCCGCAGCGTCGTGAGGACATTGGAAAATGCCTGCTGAAACTGCCCGACAATGCCGCCCGGGACGATCTTCATGTCCTTATCAAGCGCGGTCTGCCCGCCCAGATACACGGTATTTCCTGCGAGTATGCCATGTGCATAGCCGGATGGCTTAGGCAGGGACCCGGGGTTAACTGTCAGGTTACTCACGCTGTTCCTCCTGAAAATGCGACTTCTGCTGATTCGAAAAAAGACCTGTGCAGATCTCTTCCACCGTGCTACCTTGAGCATATGTGACGACCGTAAGAAAGTCGACATACGTATCCAGGTGATGACCGCCCGAAGGGAAACAGCACGGATGAAACTGGCCACCTTGCGGACCGGCGGAAACAGTACGACGGCGGCGCTCACCATGGAGGGCAATGCTTACCTACCGCTGCCGGCGGCAGACGTCGGCGCGCTGCTCTCCGATCCGCAGTGGCGCACTACCGCAGCGGCAGCTGCCGACGCCGCTTCGGACACCGACCTGGTCCATGCCGCGGGCGTCGAGCTGGCGCCTCTGCTGCCGCGGGCCGGAAAGGTCATCTGCTGCGGCCTGAACTACAGCGACCACATCCTCGAAATGGGCCGCGAACTGCCCGAGTTCCCCACGCTCTTTGCAAAATATGCCGACACCCTCACCGGCCCGGCCGACACGATCGACGTCTACGGCAGCGGATCCGTGGACTGGGAAGCCGAACTGGGCGTCGTCGTCGGACTGCCGTTGTTCCGTGCCGACCAGGAGCAGGCACAGCACGCCATCGCCGGCTACACCGTCGTTAACGACGTGTCCATGCGGGACTGGCAGAACCGCACGCTGCAGTGGTTCCAAGGCAAGGCCTTCGACGCCAGCACGCCGGTCGGACCCGTCATGGTAACCGGCGACGACGCCGGCTTCGGCACCGCCGGCGGCGGCGGCAGCGGCGGCAGCGGATTCCACAGCTCCGGATTTCATGTCCGCGGCTACGTCAACTCCGAGCTCGTGCAGTCGGGGCATACGGGCAACCTGGTCTTCAGCCCCGCCCGGCTCCTCTCCTACATCTCCCAATTCACGGTGCTGCGACCCGGCGACCTGGTCCTCACCGGCACGCCCGGCGGAGTAGGCATCGGCATGAAGCCACCGCGCTTCCTCAAGGACGGCGACGTCCTCAGCACCGAGATCGACGGGATCGGCCGACTGGAGAACACCATCCGGATCCACCAGAACGACGGCGGCGCGGGCGTCCGCACGCCCGTCACCGCAACCAGCACCAAGGAGTGAAAACGATGACCAACACCAACAGCGACATTCTCACCGAGGGCGACAACTCCAGCTACGCAGGGGCCGACGGCAAAGTGGTCCCCGTTGTGACCCGGGCCGGCCAGGAGGACACCGGCACGGCCCAGTCCGGCGGCTGCATACGCGTCTCCGGGGTGAGTATCCAGCACACCCCCGCAACCAAAATCTGGTTCGGACAGGTTACCAACGTCCCGGGCTACCGCTCCCTGCCGCACCACCACGGCGAGGCGGAAACCGGAGGCTATGTGCTGCACGGCCACGGCCGCATCTACTACGGCGACAATTATGCGCAGTTCCAGGATATGAAGACCGGCGACTGGGTGTTCGTCCCGCCGTTCATGCCACACGTCGAGGCCAACATGTCGGTCACGGAGGAACTCGTCTGGCTGACCACACGCACCCCGGAAAACATCGTGGTGAACCTCGATGATGTCTCCGACGAAACCCTCGCCGACTACCGCAGGGCCTAACCGGCGATGAATACCGCAGCCCAGACCGCCCGGACTGCCCGGACGCGCATGTCGCAGACATTCCCCACGTCGCAGACATTTCTTAACGCGATCGAGCTCACCGCCGTTCCGGCCCAGGTCGGTGACGAGGCCTACGAGGCAACCACGCAGTACGTTCCGTGGCCCAAGTCCTACGGCGGCGATATGGTGGCCCAATCCGCGGCCGCCATGATGCGTTCCGTCGACGCCGGCCGGACGCTGCATTCGATGCACAGCTACTTCATGCGGCCCGTTGATATCGGTGCCACCGTGCGTTACGAGGTGGAACGCCTGCGCGACGGCCGCGGGTACTCCACCCGCAGCGTCCGCGGCCACCAGGGCGGCAAGACCGTTTTCGCAGCCATGGGCTCCTTCCACGTGCCCGAGGAGGGCGGGAACTACCAGGCCGTCCCGCCCGCGGTAGTTGATCCCGAGTCCCTGCGCAGCTCCGCCGAAGTGCTGGCCGGCGTTGATGGGCCGGCCGCAGACTACTGGTCCGCGGGGCGCAGTTTCGACATGCGCCATGTCCCGGACCCGATATACATCGAGGTTGAAGGTGGCAAGGTAGCCCATCAGGCCGTGTGGGTGAAGGCCTTCGAACGCCTGCCCGACGCCGCCGACAAACACGCCACGGCCGATCTGCACCGCACAGCTCTGGCCTACGTCTGCGACTACACCATTCTTGAGCCGCTGCTGCGGGTCAACGATCTGCACTGGTCCTCCCCCGGCCTATCCACCGCCAGCCTGGACCATTCGATGTGGTTCCACCGGGACGGCCGCGCCGATGACTGGGTGCTCTACGCCCAAGAGGCGGTATCCGTGCAAAACAGCAGAGGACTGGCGCTGGGCCGCTTCTTTGACCGGCAGGGCCGGCTGCTCGCCACCGCTGCCCAAGAGGGCATGATCCGCGCCGGTTCCTGACTCCGCTAAGCATCACACCGCTGACCCATCACAAGCTGTACCTGCACACGCCGTACCTATGAGATTGTTGAAAGGAGTGGCCATGACATTGACCGCATCGGCCCATGTTGACACCTTTACCCGGGACCATCTGCCGCCGGCCTCAACCTGGCCGACGCTGGAGTTCACCCTCCCGGAGCTCCAGTACCCCGAAAAGCTCAACGCGGCGGCCGTCCTGATCGATGACGCCGTTGCAGAATACGGCACCGACCGCCCCGCGCTGCACACTCCCGACAGCCCGACCTGGACCTACGGCGAGCTCCAGCTCCACGCTAACCAGGTCGCCCAGGTACTCACCGAGGACTTCGGCGTGGTTCCCGGAAACCGGGTGCTGCTGCGCGGGCCCAACAACCCCTGGATCGTCGCCGCCTGGCTCGGCGTGCTCAAGGCCGGCGCCGTGGTCGTCACCACCATGCCGATGCTGCGCTCCACGGAGGTCGAAACGCTGATCCGGCTGACCCGTCCGGTCGTCGCGGTTTCCGACCACCGTTTCATGGACGAGATGACCATCGCGGCGGACGACAGCGGCGTTGCTGTTGCTGTCGTTCCGTATGGAGGGGCCGACGACGACGACCTCACGGTCCGCTGCGCCGCCAAATCCGGTAACTTCACCACGGTCGCAACCGCAGCCGACGACGTCGCCCTGCTCGGGCCGACGTCGGGCACCACGGGCGTGCCCAAGGTGACCATGCACTTTCACCGGGACATTCTTGCCAACGCCGACACTTTTGCCCGCTACATCCTCCGCCCCACTGCCGACGATGTCTTTGCCGGTTCCCCGCCGCTGGCTTTCACCTTTGGCCTCGGCGGACTGGTTGTCTTCCCGCTGCGCTTCGGTGCGTCCGCGCTGCTGACCGAACGGGCTGGCCCGGTGGAGCTGGCGGAGCACGCCGCCGCGGCCGGTGCGACGATACTTTTCACCGCGCCGACTGCCTACCGCGCCATCCTCAAGGAGGGACGGCCGGAGCTGCTGCGCCGGCTCCGCATCGCCGTTTCCGCCGGCGAGCACCTGCCCAAGGAGACGTGGGAGGCCGTCCGCGATGCCACCGGAGTGCGTCTGGTTAATGGCATCGGTGCCACGGAGATGCTCCATGTGTTTGTCTCCGCCGCCGGTGACGACATCCGCCCCGGGGCCACCGGCACGGCCGTTCCAGGCTACCGCGCCACGATCCTCGATGAGGACGGCTTGGAACTGGGCCCGAATAAGGTCGGACGCCTTGCCGTCATCGGCCCCACCGGCTGCCGTTACCTGGACGACGAACGGCAGGGGAACTATGTCAGCAACGGCTGGAACGTCACCGGCGACACCTTTCTGCGGGACGAAGACGGTTACTTCTTTTATCAGGCGCGCTCGGACAATATGATCGTCTCCTCCGGTTACAACATCGGCGCGCCGGAAGTGGAGGCAGCCATCGACCAGCACCCCGACGTCACGGAAAACGCCGTCATCGCCCGCCCGGATGCGCAGCGCGGCAGCGTTGTCTGCGCATTCGTGGTGCTGCGGGACGGCGTAGCAGGCGACACGGCCAAGCGCCGGGAAATTCAGGACTTCGTCAAGGCGACGATCGCCCCGTACAAGTACCCGCGGGACATCCGCTTCGTCGCCGAGCTGCCGCGGAACCCCAGCGGCAAACTTCAGCACTTCCGGCTGCGCGAGAGCCTCGCCGCCGACCCGGCGGCCGACTCAGCTCCCGGCACAGCAACGGGTTCCGCAACCAGCACGACAACCGCCACAGATCAGTTGGCCTCCGCGGCCGCTGCACAGGACTAGAAGGAATCCCTTATGAGAATCGCAATCGTTGGCGGCGGCCCGGGCGGCCTGTACTTCGCTGCCCTGATGAAGCAGCTGGACCCGACACACGAGATCACCCTGTGGGAACGCAATGCCGCCTCGGATACGTTCGGCTTCGGCGTCGTCTTTTCCGACGAAACGCTCGGCGGCATCGGCAATGCGGACCCCGTCGTGGCTGACTACATGAGCCGACGGTTCGCCCGCTGGACCGACATCGACATCCATTTCCGCGGCGAAACCGTGACCGTTGGCGGGCAGGGCTTCGCAGCGATGAGCCGCAAGGAGCTTCTGGAACTGCTCCAGCACCGCTGCGCCGAGCTCGACGTCGACGTGCGGTTCAGCACTATGGCCCCGCCGGTCGATGAGTTGGAAGCAGAGTACGACCTGGTCCTGGCCGCCGACGGAGTGAACTCGCAGATCCGCGCAGCGTACGCCGATTCCTTCGGCCCCAGCCTGGACCCCCGGCCGAACAAATTCATGTGGCTCGGCACCGATCAGGTCTTCGAGGCATTCAAATTCTTCGTCAAGGAGACGGAGTTCGGGATGATGCAGATCCACGGCTACCCGTTTTCCGAACAGGGGTCGACCTTCATCGTCGAAATGTCCCCCGATGTCTGGGACGCCGCCGGCTTTGCCGAAACCGCCGGCACCACCTTCGCCCCGGGCCAGTCGGACCAATCTGCCATTGAGAAGATCCGGACCATCTTCGCCGCGGAACTCGACGGGCACGCGGTGCTCGCCAACAACTCCAAGTGGCTGAACTTCACCACCGTGCGCAACCGCAGCTGGCGGCACGGGAACATCGTGCTGCTCGGGGACGCCGCCCACACCGCCCACTTTTCCATCGGTTCCGGCACTAAGCTCGCCATGGAGGATTCGCTGGCCCTGGCCGCCTGCCTGCACGAGCATGCGGATCTCGAATCCGCGCTGGCCGCCTATGAGGCAGAACGGCGCCCCGTCGTCGAATCCACCCAGCGCGCCGCCCAGGCGTCACTGGAATGGTTCGAGCAGATCAGCCAGTACAAGGCACAGAATGCGACGCAGTTCGCCTTCAACCTGCTGACCCGGTCACGGCGTATCACGCAGGAAAATCTGCGCCTGCGCGATCCGGACTTCGCTGAAGCTGTGGACCGGCACTTTGCCACCTCCCAGGGTTTCACGCAGCTGGCACCGGCGATGTTCCAGCCGTACCGGATCGGCGGGCTGGATCTGAAGAACCGGGTGGTGGTCTCCCCGATGGACATGTACTCCGCGGTCGACGGGGACCCGGGAAACTTCCACCTCGTCCACCTTGGCTCCAAGGCCCTGGGCGGGGCCGGGCTCGTCATGACGGAAATGGTCTGCGTCTCCGCCGAAGGCCGGATCACGCCCGGGTGTTCGGGCCTGTACACGGATGATCAGCGCGAGAGCTGGAAGACCATTGTGGACTTCGTGCACAGCAAATCCACGGCCAAAATCGGAGCGCAGATCGGCCACGCGGGCCGCAAGGCGTCCACGAAGCTGATGTGGGAAGGTATTGACGAGCCGCTGGAGGCAGGAAACTGGGAGGCCGCAGGCCCCTCAGCGTTGCCGTACGGCCCGGGCAGCCAGACCCCGCGGCAGCTCGACCGCACCGAAATGGACTCCATCAAGGCCGAGTTCGTCCAGGCGGCCCGCCGGGCGGACCACGCCGGATTTGACCTCCTGGAGGTACACGCCGCGCACGGATACCTGCTCTCCTCCTTCCTCTCCCCCATCTCCAACCAGCGCGCGGATGAATATGGCGGCAGCCTGGAAAACAGGCTGCGGTTCCCGCTGGAGGTATTTGACGAAGTCCGGGCAGCGTGGCCGGCAGCGAAACCGCTGACCGTGCGCATCTCCGCCACGGACTGGATCGAGGGAGGCAACGATTCCGACGATTCCGTGCAGATAGCCCGGGCCTTCGTGGACCACGGCGCCGCCGGCATTGACGTCTCCACCGGACAGGTATCCAAGGACGAGAAGCCGGCCTTTGGCCGCAGCTACCAGACTCCCTTCGCGGACCGGATCCGCCAGGAAGTTGCCGGACCGGCCGGCGCCGCCGTGATCGCCGTCGGCGCCATTTCCACCTACGACGACGTTAACACCGTCCTGCTGGCCGGCCGCGCCGACCTCGTGGCCCTGGGCCGGACCCACCTGTACGACCCGCAGTGGACGCTGCATGCCGCCGTCGAGCAGGACTACCAAGGTCCCGGAACCCAGTGGATTCCGCAGTTCGCGGCCGGCCGGCGCAAGCCCCCGAGCGCCCGCACCGACGCCGTACGCCCGCGGCTGTCCCTGCTGCAGGAACCCGGTTCCGACACGTTGAACACCCACCTGCGCTGGACACCGGCACCGGCGCCTCTGGAGGTGGTTCCTGCCCCCTGAGCGTGCCGCGGGCACGTGGACTTTCCCATCTCCTATGCTTTCTCTTCTCCTGACGAACTGAGGATCCACATGGCTAATGCATCTGCTGTTGATTGGAAAGTGCCGCAACGAACCACGGGAACCGTGCTGTTTTGTTGTTGGCTTGCAATACTGGCCGAGGGCTACGACGTCGGCGTCCTCGGGGCTGTGCTTCCGGCGCTGGCGGAATACAAAGCCTGGGACCTGACGCCGCTTGAGCTCGGTGGTCTCGGCGCCTACGCACTGGTGGGTATGCTGATCGGCGCGCTCTTTATCGGCACCCTCAGCGACATCGTCGGCCGTAAGAAGATGATCCTTACGTCAATGGTCATCTTTACGCTGACGCAGGCCGGCGCTGCCCTCGCTCCGACACCGGAGGTGTTCGGGCTTTTCCGCCTACTCGGTGGCCTGGGGATGGGCGGAATCATTCCGGTCGCGGCAGCCTTGACCATTGAGTACTCCGCGCCCAAGAAGCGTTCCTTCAACTACGGTGTTATGTACTCCGGCTACTCGCTGGGCATCGTGGCCGCCGCGCTGGTGGCTTTGTTTGTCCTTCCCACCGCCGGGTGGCGCTGGGTCATCGCTTTCGGTGCCGCGCCGATTGTGCTGCTGCCTATTATCTGGAAGCTGCTGCCGGAGTCCCTGGAATACCTCGAATCCAAAGGCAGGCGGGTTGAGGCAAGGGTTCTGGCGGCGCGGTTGAAGATTGCCGACTACGCTCCCGTCGCCGTTCCGGTGCCGGAGACGGGGATCGCAGTTTCGGACCCGTGGTGGAAGAACGTCAGCATCATGTTCTCCCGCAAGTACCTGCGATCGACCGTGTTCTTCTGGATCTCGTTGTTCTGCGGCATGGTTCTGGTCTATGGCCTGAACACGTGGCTGCCGTCGATCATGAAGCAGGCCGGCTATGACCTTGGTTCTTCCCTGACGTTCCTGCTGGTCTTCAGCCTCGCCTCCGCCATCGGCGGACTGGTGCTGGGGCGTATCGCCGACAAGTACGGGCAAAAACTCATTCTTGTGGTTTTCTACGTCCTCGGCGGCCTGGGCATCCTGCTGCTGATGTTCCCCAACAACATGCTGGTCAACCTGATCTTTGTCGCGTTTGCCGGTATCGGATCCATTTCCACCTCCCTCATTTTGACCGGCTATATCGCCGACTACTATCCGGCCAACATCCGTGGCACAGCGACGGGCTGGGCGCTGAGCTTCGCGCGGGTTGGCGCCATCTCCGGACCGCTCATCGGAGGATGGATCGGCAACGCCAAATTGCCCTTCGAATACAACTTCGCCATTTTCGCAGGGATCGCTGTGGCCGCCGCGGGCGCCGTGGCGCTCATTCCCAAGCGCCGCACCGAAGCCCCGCTTTCCCTGCCGTCCAGCGCGGAGCCTCTGCAGGAAGCAACCGCCAAGGCCACACCGGTGTAGCCTGCGTTCGAGGCGACATGGGCCGCTGTCGATCCGTTCCATTTCAGATACCACCCAGTCCCGACTTTAGGGTGTTGCAGGCGGATCAAGTGGGCCCTGATCGAGCCGGAATGGCGGGTACGTATCGCTCATCAACGCCACGTATGCGACGGTCCGCAGCACCCACCGGTTGATTCCCATCAGCAGATTGAACAGCCCGAGGCGGTAGACACCGGTGAATAGCAGAACGACGGCGGCGACCAGAGCCAGCAGGCCGGCCAGCGGGATGCCATTTGCCGATGAGGCCCATGCGCCCCCCGGTGAGGGCGCCCACGATCAGCAGCTGCGGCAACAGCATAGAACGCCACCCGCCAGTTCCAGCGAAGGACGCCCACCGTGAACTGGAACAGCGACGCCGGATAACGTCCCGTCAACAGGATCACCAGGCCGGCCACCACCGTCACCACAAGGAACGCGATCCACAGCACCGCGAGCACGATGTAATGCAGAATCGCCACGATCCACTTGACCAGCCACAGCCACCGCGACAGGCCTGGATCAAGGTGCCCGGTGAGCCGGGCCGGTTGAGCCAGCTGATCCGGGACCCGGTCTGCTTCCTGCGGCGCCCCCGCTGTGATCCCGCGTCCCATGCCGGCGGCTCCGATGATGATCAGCAACAGCGCGGCGGCTGTCCCTGCTGCTCCCCAGGGCAGGAACCACGATGCTGCCATCGAACCCACCCCGGCGAGACCGGCCAGCACTCCCATCGTGAGCAGCGCCATGGGCAGCGCAGACATTCCCCCTGCTGGTGAGTCGGTCTGCCGGAAGGATTCATTCGGCGTTGATGTTGACATTGTCTTCTTCTTTCATGGCTGTAACGGATGTCATCGAAGACCCGGATTCGGATCTGCCCCTGAGCGGCGTTACCCGAACCGGGAAGCAGTCGGACCAGCTGATATCGAGCGCCGCCACCAGGAACAGGCTGAGGACACCAGAGAGGCCGCGCGCCGGGAGAAGCGGGGACCTGCAGCGGGCAGCGGTTGGCCCGCGGCGTGCATGGGGTACTCAGATCGTGACAGTAACTTTTCCACGCGCCTTTCCCTCTTCGAGGTAATGCATGGCCTCCGGCACCTGATCCAGCGCGAAGGTCCTGTCGAGACTCGGCGTCACCTTGCCTGCCTCGATGACGTCGGTCAGCCACTCAAGGTCGCCGGCGCGCACCTTGCCGACGAACATGCTCAGCCGCTGACGCACAAACGTTGAGCTGGCCAAAGCACGCAACTGCCGGTTCATACCGCCGGTCAGATTGCCGCCCTTCTCTCCACCGGTGATGACCGCGGTTCCGGTCGGAGTAAGGGCACGACGGAGCCGGGACGGGCTGGGGTTGCCGGCGATGTCGAGAATCAGGTCGTAGTGCTGCGTACCGTCGGCGAAGTCATCCTGCGCGTAGTCCAGGACCTGGACGGCGCCCAGAGACCGCACCAGGTCGAGCTTCGCGGCGCTGCACACGCCCGTGACCTCTGCCCCGAGTACCGTGGCCAGCTGCACCGCGTAGCTGCCGACACCACCGGACGCCCCGATGACCAGCACCCGCTGACCTTCCTTGACTCGGCCGGCATCCCGCAGACCCTGCAGCGCGGTGACCGCCGATACCGGGACAGCTGCGGCCCGCTCGAAGGAAAGGTTCACCGGCATGCGGGCCAGCTGGTCCTCCCGGGCCACAGCGAACTCGGCGAAGGCACCCTTACCGGAACCGAATACTTTGTCACCGGCTGAGAACCTCGTCACCACCGGTCCGACCGCAACGACGGTGCCGGCGATGTCGCGCCCGGGCACCCGGATCTTCGGCCGACGTAACCCGAACGCGAGGCGGGCCAGGTATGGCAGCCCCGTCATCAGGTGCCAGACGCCCCGGTCGATACCTGCCGCGTGCACCCGTACGAGCACTTCGTTGTCACCGGGCTCGGGCCGTCCGATCCGCTCAAGGTGCAGTACGCCCGGGGATCCATACCTATCCTGCACGATGGCCCGCATCATGGTCTCAGGTGTGGGATCAATCCCGCCATCTGGAGAGTGTTGCCTTGCTGACCTCATGCCCTGCTCCTCTTGCCACCCGGCGGTGCGCTGATGCGCCGTCGTACTTAGTACGACTGAGCGTACCGTACGGCGTACGAAAATACGATAGGCTGAAGAATTGATGGCAGAACAAAGGGAAGACAGCTCCGCAGTGCGCGTTCCACTCAGTAAGGAAAACGTGTTGCGCTGTGCCCTCGCGCTTGCCGACGATAAGGGAATCGGAGCCCTCACGATGCGGTCGCTGGCTCAGGCCCTTGGCACCAAGCCGATGTCGCTCTACTATTACGTCG
>JBBSSN010000023.1:0-16335 GCA_038242035.1 Actinomycetales bacterium | reverse complement strand
CGGGCTTTCGGGTAAGAACCAACACCCGTTTACTCTATCCCACGGCGTCGGTGCCGCCCGGGAGCAGCAGGACGCGTGGATTTGCCGTCAATGAACGCAATTGGAAGTCCAAGCCGCTCCACTGTTTCCGGTGTCTGCGTGGCTCCGGCGCCCTGCACCACCAAGCCGGCAACGGGCAGGGCTGCCCGCACCATGGCCACCCACGCAGCGGTATCCGCAGGCTTCCGGCCGGCATCGATGACCAGCCACACCTGATCGGGTTCCAGCCCTGCCAGCTGCGCCACGCCGTCGGCCACATCCGCTCCCGGCCCCAATCCGAATGCCACGGTGATACTCTCACCGCGTTGCACCCCCCTCGCCCGGGCCTGCGCCGCCGTGCGCCGGTTCTCGATGCGCCTACCCTCACCCTCCAGCACACCAGCCAGCACGACGGCAGACAAGCCGACGACGTCGCCGAGCAGTACTGCTGCGGGAATGGAGTCCGCTCCCACTCCGGCGCACACCACCAGGTCCCCCGCCCCGGCAAGGACCGGCGGTGCGGTCAGCGCGGGGAAGGGACCCGACGACGCCGGGACAGGGCGTTCCACGGGCGTGAAAACGTTGAACGTCAGATCATCCATCAGTACCGCGAAGGCATCCGAATCGGTGGATACCAGTGGCGGAGCGGCGGCGGGATGAAACCGGGCTTCGTCCCGTTCGGCGTCCTCGAGTAGTGACACCAGGCCCGCGCGCTTCCGGGCTCCGGGCAACACGTGGCCGCCAGTAGCACTGGCACTATCGCTAGCGCTGTCACGGGCACTGGCACTATCTTCTACGCCGTCACGTGCATCGCCTTTGTCACCCGCGCTACCCGCGGCGCCGACAGCCGTTCCCCCGAGAAGCGCCGGCACATCCACTGTGACCTCAAAATGGCTGCGGGCAAAAAAACCGCGGATGCCCCCAACCATGACCTTTTCGGCCGCGACAATGCGGGCAAGCGGCCCATGCACTGCGAAGACCTGGGCCAACAGATCATCCAGCGACGGACCCTCAAGACGCAATTGTTTCAGCGCCACGGACCACCCCTACTGTCTCGATGTTGACACTGGCACTCGTTACCTCCGAATAGGACAGTACCGGAAGTCCTCCCGCCTGCGCGGACACCAGCCTCCGGATAGCCGGCCGAAGCCCCGGAGCGCAGACCAGTACTGGCGTATACCCCTGGGTCTCGGCCTGGGCGACGGCTTCCCGTGCGGACGTGATAATTCCCTCGGTACGCGCGGGGTCCAGCAGAACCTGGGTTCCCTGCTCCGAGGGCCGCAACGCCTCCAGCATGGACTGTTCCAGCAGTGGATCAATCATGATCACCCGCAACAGGTTTTCCTCCACAAACTGGGCAGTCAATGCCGGGCCCAGCGCCTGCCGTGCGGCTTCAATCAGCCCCTCGGCGTCGGTGGACACCTTTCCGCGCAGCGTCAGGGATTCATAAATCCGGGAGAGATCATTGATGGGCACCTGCTCCGCCAACAACCCCTGCAGTACCCGCTGCACTTCCGCGAGGCTGAGGATGCCGGGAACCAGCTCCTCCACCGCGGACGGGTTGACCTGTTTGACTCCTTCGGTCAGCACCCGCACGTCTTCACGGCTGAGCAGGCGGGCGGCGTTGGCGGTGATGATGGAGGATAGGTGGGTGACCAGCACGGACACCCGGTCCACCACCGTGGCACCGGCCATCTCCGCACTGTGGCGCATCTCGGCTGGAACCCACTTTCCGGCGAGCCCGAAGACCGGTTCCACGGTCTGGAGACCGGGCAGGGACCCCAGATTGTCCCCCAGTGCCAGCACCTTGCCTCCCGGCGCTATGCCACGCCCCGCCTCGACCCCTGCAATGCGCACCACGTAGGTGCTCGGCGGCAGATCCAGCGAGTCACGGGTACGCACCGGCGGTACCACAATGCCGAGGTCCATAGCTACCTTTCGCCGCAGCGCCCGAACCCTGCCCAGCAGGTCATCGGAGGCGCCGGACACAACGTCCACCAGGTCCGGTGCCAGCATAATTTCCAGCGTGTGCACGCGCATCTGCTCAATGAGGTCCTCGGTAGTTTCGCTGGGGACAACCGATTTGGCGTCCACCTCGGCCGCCGCAATGGCAACCTTCGCCTTATCCTCATCCGCCTTGATCCGCTGGGCGGCAAACAACAGCCCGGCGCCCACCAGCACAAAGGGAATCTTCGGCATGCCCGGAATGAGCGCCATGGCGATCGCGGCAGAGCCGGAGATCAGCAACGCTGTCCGCGACTGTCCCAGCTGCGAGGACGCTTCCGAGCCCATGTCGGATTCCGCATTGGAGCGGGTCACAATCATGCCAGTGGAAACGGCCATGAGCAGTGCAGGGATCTGAGTCACCAGACCGTCACCAATGGTCAGCAGCGCATAGGTGTTGAGCGCTTCGCTGATGGAGAGCCCGCGTTGCAGCATTCCGATGGCGAGCCCGCCCACCAGGTTGATAATGATAATGATCAACCCGGCAATGGCGTCCCCTTTGACGAACTTCGAGGCACCGTCCATAGCGCCGTAGAAATCCGCTTCAGCAGAGACTTCAGCGCGGCGGGTCCTCGCCTGATCGTCACTGATGAGCCCGGCGTTCAGGTCAGCGTCAATGGCCATCTGCTTACCGGGCATGGCGTCGAGGGTGAACCGCGCCCCCACCTCCGCGACCCGCTCTGCACCCTTGGTGACCACCACGAACTGGATCACCACCAGGATCAGGAAGATCACCGCACCGATAATCAGCGAACCCCCCACGGCAACATGGCCGAACGCCTCGATGACCTGGCCGGCATACCCCTCGCCGAGGACCAGCCGGGTGGAAGCTACGTTGAGTCCAAGCCGGAAGAGGGTGGCCACCAGCAGCAGTGAGGGAAACACCGAGAAGTCCAGCGGCTTTTTCGCGAACATGGAGGTCAGCAGGATCACCAGTGCCAACAGGATATTGACCGCAATCAACAAATCCAGCAGCACCACCGGCACGGGAACAACCAGCAGCATGATGATGCCGACAACCCCCAGGGGGACAGCAAACTTTGCCAGATTCCGGTTCATTGGTTTTCTCCTGCGCTCAGGGCGGGTTCAGTCATTTTGAGGTAGCCGTGGGCGGCGCCGCGGGCCTTCAGTGCCAGCACAAATGCGAGTACGCGGGCCACCGCGTTGTACAGCTCCACGGGAATTTCCTGGCCGAGGTCACAGGCATCATGCAGTGCCCTCGCCAATGGGATATCGGCAACCAGCGGCACACCCTTTTCCTCCGCCTCTGCCCGGATCCGGGCCGCCAGCAGGTCCGCCCCCTTGGCCACCACCTTCGGAGCCGAGCGTCCGGGAACATACTTCAGGGCAACAGCAACATGGGTGGGATTGACCATCACGACGTCCGAATCAGCAACAGCGGCAATCATCCGGTTCCGGCTCATGGACAACTGCCGTGAACGGCGCTGTGACTTCACCAGCGGGTCACCCTCAGCCGACTTGTTCTCATCCTTGACTTCCTTCTTGGTCATCCGGGTGCGTTTGCGGTTGCGGCGCATCACCACGAAGATATCCGCGGCAGCCAGGACCAGCCCGGCCAGTACGGCGGACTGCAGCAGCGAGCCCGCACCCTGGCCTGCAGCAGCGAGCAACGCCGAAATGGGCAGCCCACCGGCGGACATCAGCACGGGCATCAACCCCTGGACCACCAGCAGCAGCACCCCCGCCACGACGCCGGTTTTCAGGAGCGCCTTCACGCCCTGCCACAGTGCCTGCGTTCCGAAGATCCGTTTGACACCGCTGAGCAGGTTGAACTGCTCATACTTGCCGGTGAACTTCTTGAAATGGATCCCGCCCTGCAGTGCGGCGGTCGCCAGCACCACCACGAGGACCACCAGCAGCAGCGGCCCGAGGGTGTAGGACAGGGACGCCAACCCCTCCCCCAGGACCTCCAGCGCAACCTCGGGGTCCGGGTTCTGAACCAGGGTCCGAAAGGAAAAGATCTGCTCGGTTCCGGCTTCGGCACCCCGGGACATGGTCAGTGGAAGCATGACGGCGGCCGAACCCACTCCCAGCCACGCTGAGAGGTCCTCGGATTTGGAGAGCTGTCCCTTGGCACGGACCTCTTTCATCCGCTTGGGGGTAGCCTGCTCGGTGCGTTCTCCGACCTCTGACATGTCCTACGCCCCCATCAACGCTTTGGCGGCCTGGTCCGCCAACGAAGAGACAATGCGCGGCAGCGCCAGGAACACCACCGAGACCAACGTCAGCGTCACCAAAATCTTCAGTGGAAAGCCCAGGGCGAAGGCGTTGAGGGCCGGTGCAACACGGGTCAGCAGGCCCAGACCGACGTCGGTCAGGAACAACACCACAATCAGGGGCCCGGCAATCTGAACCGCGGCCAGGAACATCTGCGTCACCCCGTTGGCCATGGCCTCGGCAGGATCCGACAGGTCGATTCCGCCGCCGAGCGGCAGCGCGTTGAAGGTGCGGGCCAGTCCGCCGATGATCAGCTGATAGCCGTCAGAGGCGAACAGCAATGCCAGCGCGGCCATCTGGAACAGCCGCGTGAACTGGGCGCCATTGACCATGGATGCGGGGTCGAAGGCCTGTGCCAACTGGAATCCACCAAAGAGATCGATCAGGTTTCCGGCGGACTGCACGGCGGCGAAGACCAGCAGCACCAGGAAACCCAGCGCGGCTCCCGTCAGGAGCTCAAGCACCAGCTGGAGTACGTAGCCGGATGTGCCCGGTGATACGTAGCCTTCGCTCACGCGCGGTGATACGGCCAGTGCAAGTCCCACGCCAAGCATCGCCTTCACCCGCGCCGGAATGGCGTTATAGGAAAAGGGCGGCGCAATGACAAGGAAGGCAACCATGCGAACTCCGGCGAGCATAACCGCTTCCAACCACTCCTGGCTTGGCATCCTAGCCACCGCCGAGCAACGCGGGGATCTTGTCGAAGAGGTCATGGGTGAAGGACACCATTTCGGAAATCATCCAGTGCCCGCAGATCAGCAGGGCAAGGGAAACTGCCGCCGCCTTGGGCACAAAGGAGAGGGTGACTTCCTGGATCTGGGTGATGGACTGGAACAGGGAGATGGTGAAACCGACCACCAGCGAGGTCACCAGGACCGGCGCGGCGAGCTTGGCGGCGATCCAGAGGCCCTGCAGGCCGATGTCCAGGACAGCATTGGTATCCATCAGGTGCCGCCGTAGCTATTGACCAGCGACGTCACAATCAGTCCCCAGCCGTCCACCAGCACAAAAAGCAGGATCTTGAACGGTAGCGAAATCATGACGGGCGGGAGCATCATCATGCCCATGGACATCAGCGCTGCGGCAACCACCAGGTCAATGACCAGGAACGGTACAAAAATAACAAAACCAATGATGAAGGCAGCACGCAGCTCCGAGATCATGAAGGCCGGAATCAGCGTAATCAAGGGCACGTCCTCAGGGCGGGCCGGGTTCTCCTCGCTGGCCACGCGCATCATCAGCGCAATGTCTTCTTCACGGGTGTGAGCCATCATGAACTCCTGCAGCGGGCCGGAACCAGTGCTGAGCGCCTCGGTGAACGTGGTGCCGCCATCCAGATAGGGCTGGACGGCAAGGGTGTTGATTTCCGTCAGCACGGGCGCCATGATGAAAATTGAAAGAAAAAGGGCCAGGCCTGCGAGCACCTGATTGGGTGGAATGGACGGCAGTGACAAGGCATTGCGCGTCATGGCCAGCACCACAAAAATCTTGGTGAAGGACGTCATCATCAACAGCAAAGCAGGAGCCACGGACAGCAGGGTGATGCCGATCAGGGTCAGGATTGCAGCACTCGGGGTGCCGTTGATGCCATTGATGTCCACTGACAGGCCGTCATTGTTCCCGGGCGCGTTGTCCCCGGGTACGGCAGGCTCCGTTGGTGCAGTCGGCTCCGTTGGTGGTGTTGGAGCGACCGGCTGGTCAGGAGTGGTCGCCGGGGCGGTTGCTGGCGCGGGATCGATCGGCGTGGCGTGTGCGGCCGGCGCAGAAAGCAGCAGCAGGGCCGCCATCAGGCACAGTGCCACTGCAGCGCTCAACCGCAGGTGTAGACCGCCGGTTGCCAGGCCTCGGATCAGCCCGTTCACTCCCCCTGGCCCCGCCGGAACGCGGCAGCTGTCTGCTTCCAGGTGGTCGGCGAGAGAATCGATCCCGCCAGTGCCGGCCGGGAACGGTCAGCGTGGGCGGCTCGCTCACGACGCAAGTGCCCGGCAAAGTTCCCGGCCACCGCATGCTCGCGTTCCGGGAAGCCGGGAAGGGAAGCCGCCGTCGTCGTTACAGCAGGGGCGGCCGCGCTCGAAGCCAGGATGGGCTGGGCGACGGCGCTCGCAGCCAGGATGGGCGGGGCGATGGCACTGGAAACCATTGCGGCGCCAGGGATGGCCGCCGGAGCCGGCTCGGGAGTGGGCTCGACATCGAAGGTGTGGAGCACGCTGACGTTCTGTTCGGTCACGCCGAGCAGGAATCGCTTGCCAGCAGCGTCCAGCACGACGACGGACGCCTTGGGGCTGATGCCCTGGCGCGTCACCACCGAGATCAGATTGGCCCCTGGCCGGGACGTGGTGTGCCGACTGACCCTGCGCTGGATGAACCACAACAGACCCACCACAGCGGCAAGAGAAAGCAGGACGCGCAGCCCCAGGACAAGACCGTCCATTTACGCACCACCGTCGGCGACGTCCAGGATTTTAGTAATGCGCACCGCGTAGTCCTGGTCCACAACCACCACTTCCCCGTGCGCAATCAGGCGTCCGTTCAGCAACACGTCTGCGGGCGCACCGGCGGAGCGGTCGAGTTCGATGACGCCTCCTGGCTCGAGGTTCAGCACATCCCGAACAGCCATGCGGGTCCGGCCGATTTCGACCGTGAGCGCCATTTCGACGTTGTTGATCCGCCCCAGCTTTCCGGAGATCGTTTCACCGCGAAAGGGGCGGGGGCTGACGCTGGAGTTGGGCCGGACCCGAATGGCGAACCACCCGAGGATCGCCGCGCCGTCGGTCAGTTCAAAAACCTCGGACGCCGGATCCTCGAACAGTGGGCCGCCATTCGCTTCCTGAACCTCAGAGAGCACGCCCGCACCGAGCGCAGCTGAGGCCGCTTCGAGCGCTGGACGCAACACGTCCGCGGCCGATACCAGCCCCGGATCCGCGCCGGCACCGACGTCGGGCAATCTGCCCTCAGCGAGAACGACGGCGACATCCGCCGACGTCGCTCCGACATAGGACCCGGTGACCGCCGTCGCCAGCTGAGCCGGCGTTGCGCCATGGGTGCTACAGGGCCGGGGAACCAGGACGGCGGCGGTGGGCAGCAGTTCCACGAGGGCAGCGGCTGCCTCGGACTGCGGTGATGATGCGGTTTTCATGGGTGTTTCTCCTCAGTACTTACGAAGACTCAGTGCTTACAAAGACTCGGTGCTGACTATGACGCACGCGAGCCGCGAGCCGTTGGCCCCGGCCGCCGCTCGGGCCAGAATCTGGCCGTCCACACAAACGTCGAAGGGCCGGCTCTGTGGGTGGGGCAGGGAAAGAACATCGCCGACGGCGAGGTCTAGAACGAATCCCGGACGCACCGCCATTGGCGCCAGCTGTACGCATGTGTCCAGCGGCGTGTTGGCAAGTTGGTGCTCCATGAGTTCCCGGGCGTTATGGCTGTGAGCGGTGGGATTTGCCTCACCGAGCTGCGGCAGTAGGACGCTGGCCGGGATGGCAACGGTGGCCGGCGCCTTGCGTTCACCGATCTTGATGTCGAAGCTGGCCACAATCATGAGGTCCGCGGTGGCGGCCGCCTGCGCAAACTGGGAGTTGTAGGCAATGGAATCCACGCTGAGCGCACCGGAGAGGATCGGGCCCAGGGAGTACTGCAGGCCCTCAATGGCGTCATCCATCAGCCGCAGCACCAGTGCCTGCTCTATCTCCGTGAACTTGCGGGCCGTTGCCCTGGTTCCGAACCGGCCACCGAGCATGTGCTCAACCAGGTCCAGGGCGGCCGCCGCAGGAAACTGCACCACGGCCTTGGCGCTCTCATCCTCGATGGCGCAGAGCACCATGGCGGTGGTGGCTGGCAGGGATGCCGCATATTCGTCATAGGTGGCCATGATGGTCTGCTCGGCAGTGACCTGGCAGATCACCCGCGCCTTGGCCGTGAGCTGGGTACCCCATTGGCGGGCGAAGGTTTCAAATGCCACATCGAGCACCCTCGAGTGCTCGCGGGCAAGCGTAGTTGGACGCAGAAAATCATAGATTTCGGCGATTTTGGGGTGCACGTCACCCACAGAGTGTTCCTGGACCGTCACGAGAGGAACTATCGGCAGAATTACCGCCAGTGTTAGGAGATCGGGAAAATGAGGACAGTGAGCCGCTCAGGAGCCGGAGACCACGTCCGGGATGAGGTTCCGGACGCTCTCCGGCTGGTCGGAGAGCACCACAATGTCCACGCGCCTGTTCAGCTTCAGATCCGCCTCGGTTGTTCCCACCGCGAGGGGCCTGGACTGGCCAAACCCGACGGCGGCCACCCGGATGCGATCAACGCCGCCCTCTTCGATCAGGCGACGCACCACGTTGACGGCACGGTCGGTGGATAGTTCCCAGTCCAGCGGATGCCGAAACGTTTCCGGTAGCTTTGCCGTGTGTCCCTCCACCGAGATCTGGTGGCTGGTCCCCGCGAGAACCGGGCCAATGGAATCCAGAATTTTCTTGGTCTTGTCGGTGAGCTGTGCAAGGTCCGGAAGGAAGTACGCATCCGAACTCACGAGGCGGATGGTCAGCCCGCGTTCGTCGATGCGGTACCGGGCGCTCTTGCCCAGGTTGTTGGCGGTCAGACTCGCGTTGATCTTCTCCTGCAGCTTCTTCAGGTCACTGGCTTCCTGCACCGCCTTATCCCTGTCCGTTGCAGCAGATGTCTCGGCCGGAACCGCCTCGTCCGGTACCGGCCCGGCCGGAACTGCCGCCGCCCCACTCGGCTGCACGGTAGCCTGCGAAGGTACTGGCGCAGGTGCTGGCGCCGGAGCTGCGAAGGTCTCGCCGTCGTCGTCGACGAGTTCCGGCGGCACCACGGTCCCTTCCGCGGTATCCACGGCGGCCATTTCGACGCTGCCAAAGCCTGTGGCGAGTGAGTTGCGCAATTGCTCGAACTTTGCGGCATCTACGGTGGACATGGCGAACAGGACAATGAACATGCACATCAGCACCGTCACCATGTCCATATAGGACGCCATCCACCGTTCGTCGACATGCTCCTCCGGTTCCTCAGTGGGAAGCGAGCTGCGACGTCGCGCGCTCATGCCGCCTTCTGATTCTCGACCTTGGACGCCTTGGGCGCCTTGGCCGGTTTCTCCGACTTCTGGGCCTCGTCCGGGATCATGGCGCGCAGTCGTTCGCCGAGCAACCGGGGCTGGCTGCCGGATTGGACGGCGAGCAGTCCCTCCAGCAGCAGGGTCATGCGGGATAGTTCCAGATCGGAGAGGCGCTTGAGCCGTCCTCCGATGGGCAACCAGATGAAGTTCGCTGAAAGCAGGCCCCAGAGTGTCGCCACGAAAGCGGTGGCAATCATGGGACCGAGCTTGTCGGGGCTGGAGAGGTTTTCTAGGACATGCGTCAGGGAAACCACCGTGCCGATGATGCCCACGGTGGGGGCATAGCCGCCCAGCGTCGTGAAGAATTTTGCGGCCGTACGGGCGGAGTGCGTCTTGGCCGCGATTTCATCCTCGAGCAGTGCCCGAAGTTCATCGCCGTCAATACCGTCCGCAATGTTCTGCAGTGCCCGCTTGGTGAATGGATCGGTGGCCTCCCCCGCCTCCTGCTCCAGTGAAAGCAGTCCCTCACTGCGGGCCTTTTCCGCGAGCAGCACCACGCGGTCGATGATTTCCTGCGGCGGTGTGGTTTTACCAACGAATGCTCGCGGGAGGGCCTTCACCGCGAGGACAAAGTCCTTCAGCGTTCCACCCGCAATGCCCACCGCAATGGTGGCCCCGAACACCAGGATCATGGGTGCGGGCAGCAGGATGGACTGGACGTGCGCGCCTTCCAGCGTGATCATGGCATAGAGCGAGCCGAATGCTATGACAAGGCCAATAATTGTTGCCGGATCCACTAGGTGGTCCTTGGTCTCGTTGGCACCAGTCGTGCCGTCTGGCCATCACTTTCGGACAGCGCGGGCACCAACCCGAGCGGAGGGGTACCACCGTGGTCAACCGGCGGGATTCCCCGGGCGATACGGATGATCTGGGCGCGGTACGCCGTGATCATTTCAATGACCTCCTGCATGGATTCCGTCACGATATATTTTGCTCCGTCCACCATCACCAGGGTGGTGTCCGGATTAGTGAGGATCCGTTCAATGAGGTCAGGGTTGACCGCAAACTGACTGTCGTTCAGCCGGGTGAGCACGATCATGGGGGCACTTCCTGCAGCTAGCGGGGTCCCGAAGTGGTCCCTCACCCTTACTGTCGGCCACCCGGCACGCGCGGTAAGGCACATGGCCGGGCAGGAACCGCCATCCGCGGCAGCGGAAGCCGGACGGTCAGCATGGTGCCGGGAACCTCTGCAGCGGGGCACTGTGTCTGCAGGTGCCCTGTGTCTGCAGGTGCCTCGTGCTTGCAGTCGCCTTGTACTTGCTGGTGACGCGGCGTCAGGCCTTAAAGTGATGGTCATGACAACAGACTGTCGCGGAATCAAGGTAGGTGAACTGGCACGGGCGTCCGGGCTCTCGATCCGGACAGTACGCTATTACGATAAGATCGGCCTGCTGAGCCCGTCCCGCCGGACCGAGGGCGGCCATCGGGTATATGACGATGACGACGTTCGCCGGCTCTACCGGATCTGCCTGCTGCGCCAGGCAGGCCTGCCACTGGCTGATATCGCCCGCGCACTGGATGAGCCCGGCTGGGACCTGTACCGCGCGATGCTGCACCACCGCGCGATGCTGCACCACCGCGACCTGCTCGATCACCAAATCGGAGTCAATTCACAATTGCGCCGGAGACTCTCGCAGATGCTCACTGCGATCGCGGTCGACCAACCGCTGAGCACCGCCGGGCTCCTCCAGACCCTGGCGGACATGGCGGTGCCCGATGACCCGGTACAACGACGGATCTCGATCCTCGTCTACGACGACATCGCTGCCATTCACGACTACCTTGTACGCGTGTTCGGCCTCGGTGCCGGGCGGCTGGACCGGGACGGGAGCGGCGACTGTGTTCACGGCGAGGTGCAGGCCGGAGACGGCACAATCTGGCTGCACCGAATTTCACCACAACTAGGTCTGGCATCTCCCAGAACGCTCGGCGGGACCACCGGCACCACAGCGGTGCTGGTCGCCGACGTCGACGCTCACCACCAGCATGCGGCTGCTGAAGGCGCGGAGATCCTCTACCCACCCGCCGACATGCCATATGGATACCGCGAATACGGCGCCCGTCACTGTGAAGGTGGTCTGTGGTCCTTCATGAAACCGCTGGAGTAAACGCCGGGTCTACCGCTTAAGGTTGGTCAGTTCCTGCAGGACCTCATCCGAGGTTGTAATGATGCGGGCATTGGCCTGGAAGCCACGCTGGGCCACAATCAGGTTGGTGAATTCCTGGGACAGGTCCACATTCGACATTTCCAGTGCGCCACCGACCAGCGAGCCCAGACCACCCGTTCCGGCGGCCCCGATTTCCGCTCCACCCGAGTTCGCTGTGGGCCGGTAACCG
This sequence comes from Actinomycetales bacterium, assembly GCA_038242035.1. GTDB lineage: Bacteria > Actinomycetota > Actinomycetes > Actinomycetales > Micrococcaceae > Arthrobacter_M. The sequence continues at coordinate 4,613 of JBBSSN010000023.1, read as the reverse complement.
CTGGAGCCTGCCTTTTCGAGGCCGGCCGGATTCACAAAATTGGCGAGTGCGATGCGCCCAACGGGTTCCTTGGTGCCATTGCTGAAAGAACCCACCAGTGTCCCATCCTCGGAGAGCGTAAAGGAGTCCAGGCTTCCGGCGGCTTTCCCGTTCTGGGATTCAACCTGAATGGTGGACAGGTCAGCGTATCCGGTGACTCCGGACATGTTGACGGTCATGCCACCAACGTTTAGTGTGCCGCCACCGGTTTGTTTTCCGGCGGCGTTGAAGGTCATCGCCGAGGTGCCCGTGGCGCCTGCGCCGTCGTTGCCTGCAACGCTCCAGCCACCGGCCGTCCGGGTGAACGTGAGAACCATGTTCCGTGCTTCGCCTGCGGCGTCGAAGACTTCCTGATCCCGCGCAACCTTGGTACCGATGGCGGCATCTGATGGCAGGTTCCCGGACATGACGGCACCCGTAGTTGCCTGGGCAGCCGCTACGGACCCCTTCGGCAGCATGATGTCCCCCAGGGCACCTCCCGTGGCGACCTGTCCGTTCACCGCTGCCCAGCCCTGCACAATGGAGCCGTCCGGAGATACAAGCCGGCCGCTGGCGTCAAGCTCAAATGCACCGGCCCGGGAGTACAACGTATCGCCGCCGGAGCGGGTCACAAAAAAGCCCTCGCCGGAGATCATCATGTCCGTGGCCCGGCCCGTTGCCTGCGCCGAGCCCTGGGCGAAGTTGGTGGAAATCCCCGCGACCTGGACGCCGAGCCCAATCTGAGCAGGGTTGGTCCCACCCGTGGCCGAACCAGGGGCGCCGGCGCCCTCGGTCAGCTGGGAGAGCGTGTCCTGGAACTGCGTGGAGGAGGATTTGAAGCCCGTGGTGTTCACGTTGGCGATGTTGTTGCCGGTCACGTCAAGCATGGTCTGGTGTGAACGTAGGCCAGAGATTCCGGAGTACAGGGAGCGGAGCATGGGTAGCGCCTTTCAGAAGGATGTGAATGCGGTGAAGGGTAGGGCTGGTATGTGGAGTAATCCCGTAATCGGGATTACTCCGTGGCTGGAACGGTTGGTGCCGCAATGCCGGAGATCAAATCCAGCGCCACGTCCTTGCCGTCGACGGTGACCTGCGGGACAGGTTGGGCGTAGGAGACAGAGGTAGCCGTTCCCTTGGCTGTTTCACCGTCCGGGCCCGTATAGGTCACTTCCCTGCCAATGAGGGCTGCCGCTGAGGTCCGCATCTGCAGGAAAAAGTTTTCTTCGGTCAGCGAGGACATTTCGTTGAGTTTTTCCATCATGGCCAGCTGGGTGGTTTGAGCCATCATCTGGTTGGTGTCCATGGGGGAGCTGGGGTCCTGGTTCTGCAGCTGCGTCACCAGGAGATTCATGAACATTTCACCGTCCATGGCTTGTTTCGGATTTCGTGCCGGTTGGGACCCCTGAAAAGCGGTGGCCGCTGTGGACACTGCGTCTACTGGCATACGGGTGCTCTTTTCTGCTCGCTATTTGGATAGCCAGGCCAGCGGACCTGGCGCTTCATGCCCACAAGTCAAGTTGGGTTGCGCTGGAGATGGGTAAACTAGCCCTGGCCAGGACCTCCGGCTCCGCGTCGGTGGCTGCCGGACGTCTTGCCATCCCAGCATCGGTGTCCCCGCGGCGCGGGGATCTGTCACCGAATCCAGCCGGTTGGTCATTGGCGGAAAGATTGAGGCTCGCCTGTGCTCCAGCTCCAGCGAGGTCTCTGCGCAAGTCACCCAGAATGGCCCGGAGTGCTTCGCGACCCGTGTCCGACGCCGCGAAAAGATCAACACGAATGCCGTCGGCACCAATAATGGCCCTGACCGTGACGGGGCCCAGGTTATCCGGCGTGACGCTGACAGTCACGGTGTGTTCTCCCGTTCCCAGCGCCGCAAGTTGAAGAGTGGGGCGGACCAGTTGGGTTGTCAGCGGTAGAGGTGCTGGAGCCTGCGCGGGCGCGGCTGGCGCCGCGTGAGCGGCAGCTGCAACAGGTGCGGTAGCTGCTACAGGTGCCATGAAAGACGGCGATGAAAGCGTATCGCTGGGCAGCATTATTGCCAGCCCGCTTGTCTCGGCAGCGCCACCGCGAAGCTGCGCTATCTGTAGTGTGTGCAGCGGTTGCGCTTGCGCCTGGAGCGGTGCGGTGAGCGAAACCGGCTGCACAGCTGGCTGCGGCTGCACGGTTGGCGTCGCCGCTGCCGCCCCTGCCACCGACGCCACCGACGCCACCGACGCCACCGACGCAGTTGACAGCAGTGCGCCTTGACCAGGCTTCGTAGGTGGGGAGGACTGCAACGTCCCATCACCCTCGACGGAAGTTAGCCCCGAATTAAGTGATTGCATTGATTGCATTGCTAACACTGATGGCATTGCTAGCATTGATAGCATCTTTTTTTCGGACGTGTCCTCTGGAGCAGCAGGCGCGTCGGCAGCGACGTCGTCGGCAGGATCGGCTGCGAAAGGAATCGCCTCCGCGGAGACCTCGGATGACATTGAAGTAGTTATTTCCGCAGAAGCACTCGTGCTCACGGGAATGAACCCAGCAGGAGTGCCGGTGGTTGCTGCTGCAACTGACTCTGCTTCGGCTGGCTCTCCTCCAGAAGCCCCAACCGTCGCGGGCTCAGCCACCGCCAGCTCCGCCGTTGCCAGTTCCGCCGCAGCAAACCCAGCCGTCGCCGGCTCAGGCGCGCAAGTTTCTGCCGGGGTAACACCCGTGAGAATTTCGGCCGGGTGCGTACCGAGGGGAACCGGCTGCTTTGGCAGGATTACCGCCCCGGACAACGACGGCGTTGGGAGCCGAAGGTCCCGCAGCGCTGCGACGGCTGTCTGCATGACACTGCCAAAGCCCTGGGACGTTGCCTCTCCTCCGGCAACGAGCGCCGGAGCTGCGACACCTGCACCGTTGACGGGTGGCAGCGCGTTCATCACAGTGCTCATCCTTTCCACCCCGGCAGGAAGGCCGCCTGCTCGGAAGCCAGCGCCGCTGCCGCCGTCGCCGGAGCGAGAGCAGCAGCGGACGCGGACGCGGCATCGCCGGCGGGAACGATTCGCCGGATTGTATCCACGTTGGCATCGGTCTCCCAGAGGTCCCGGATAGCGATGTTCTTTCCGGGCTGAGGCGCATCAATCGCCTTGCCGTTACCCAGGTAGAAAGAGATGTGGTTGCCGCCCAATGTCACCAGTAGGTCCCCGGGCCGGGCGTTCGCCATACCGTTGACCTCGCTGCCCACATGCATCTGGTCTCCGACCACCCGAGGTACTTCTACGCCAAGGTCCTTGAAGACCCACTGCACAAAGCCGGAGCAGTCCATGCCCGTGGGGTCCTCCCCGCCCCAGACATAGGGCACCCCGATGTACTTCTTTGCCGTTTCCACCACCGAGGTGCCGGTAACGCCTTCGGGGCCTATCGGGACCGGACCAGTTATCGGTTCCGTGTTGCCGATGGCCTCAGGAGTAGCACCTGCCGTGACAGCGCTGGCCGTCACGGCGCTGGCCCTGGCAGCTGGCGATGCTGATCCCGCCGACCCGGTGGAGGCTGCTACTGCCGGGCCCGCCGCCGAGGCAAGCACCTCGGCAAACGACGGTGGTGGTGCGCCGGTACCCGCCGACGCCGCTGTCGCTGTTGTCGTCGACGCTGTCCCGGTCGTCGGGGCGGTGCGTGCAGCTGCCGGGTTGGACAGCCGTTCCAGGGTGGACTGGATCTGTTGGATCCTGCCTACCGTGTCCGTGATGGTCATCGACGTTTTCCCTCGTGTTGGTTTTGGTCCGTGGACCGGTTTTGCCAGGCGGTGCCAGCCAGTTCATCGAGCACCAGTTGTTCTTGCCGTAATTCCTCGACTGCCTCCGACTGCGCATGCCGGTCCGAGAGCTTTTCGAGCGCGAGGGTCCGGGACCTGGCTGCATTGAACTCCAGTTGCGACCGGTGTAGCTCCGTACGTCCGCGGACTTCAACCGCTCCGAGTTCGGTGAGCCTGGCTCTGGCAGCCGTGCGTGCTGCAGCGACCGCCTGCAGAGCAGCAGCAGAGCATACCTCGACCGACGTCCCATCAAGCCGATCCTGCTCGTGCAGCAGTGCATCTGCTGCCGCCTGAACAGCGCGGCGAGCGCCAGCAAGGCTCGCGGCGGCCTGATCTTCCCGCAACCGGCGGTAGCGCAACAGTCCTGCGAGCGCAAAGACGCGGCTCATGCCGGTCTTCTCAGGAGGATGGCGAGCTCCTGCAACTGCTGCCAGGATGCGGCCGCCGGGATCTGTACGTCCATGGACTGCTGCAGGAAGGCATTGATAGCTTCCTCGTGATCCACGGCGGCATCCACCAGAGGATTGCTGCCGCGCTGGTAGGCACCGACGTCGAGCAGGTCCTGGGCGGCCTTTCGCGCCGCCAGGGTCCGGCGCAGCGTGCTGGCCGCCTCACTGTGCTCTGAAGTAATGACTCTGGAGGCGACACGCGAAATGGAGGCAAGGGCGTCCACCGAAGGAAAATGACCGGACACGGCAAGCCGCCGGTCCAGAACCACGTGCCCGTCCAGGATGGACCGGGCGGCGTCAGCGATCGGTTCATTGTGGTCATCGCCATCCACCAGCACCGTATAGATGCCTGTCACCGAACCGCGCGG
>JBBSSN010000022.1:0-16595 GCA_038242035.1 Actinomycetales bacterium | reverse complement strand
CCGATTGCGCAGCTCGATCAGGTGCTCTTTGAGGGCCATCCGACCCTCAGGATTGGATTTGCGCCCCGTCTTTGAGCTCACCGGCCCTAGCTAGGAGGGATTACCGGTGCCCGGCGTCCGGCCGTCACCTTTGTATTGACCGTCGGCACTGTAGTGGCCTTCGGGGCTGTAGTGCCCCCCGGGCTGCGGCGGGTTGTTGACAATCCTGCCTTCCACCGGCGGCTCGGGCGGTGCCGTAGGCGCAGCATTCGGGCCGGGGTTGGGAGCGTCCGTTTTCCCGTCCGTCTTCATCTCCTTGACCTCGGATTTAATGATCCGCATCGACTGGCCTAGGCTCCGGGCCATGCCCGGAAGCTTGGGGGCCGCAAAGAGCAGCACAATCACGATGATGATAATGAGAACAACCCAAGGGTTCTCAAATAATTTGCCCACGATACGTCCCTTCCTTTTGGTACATCCTACGTCTAATCAGAGGTCTGTGCTGCAATGGGTCGGTCCCGCAGCCATTCGATGTCGCGCCACGATTGGAGCTGACCGCGTTCGCTCCTGCGGGCCACCCGCAGCCGACGGCGCCTGCTGATCCGTTCGGCCTTCGCCGCGGTGTAATCATCCTTCATTTGCTCCGGTGAAGCAAAAACCGCCCACCCCGCTAGCCGGCTTATTGCCGGACCCCGGGCCTCGGTGGTGAGCTTTTGTTCCGCACCGGCTCGGTATCGTGCCAGCTCCTCACTGGCATGATGAAAAGCATCGACGGTTGCAGAAAACCCGCGCCACGTCCTGATGCCGAGCAGCAGCACATACAGCAACGACAGCGCGATCAGCGCAATCCAGATAACAATCCATGACCACCAAGGCATACTGGCAGTCTATCGGTCCCCATCCCCGTCCGAGGCGCCGGTCCCGTCCTTGCCCGTGTCCCCGTCCGCGGCGCCGTCCCCGGCCGTGTCGCCATCCGTGCCCCGGGCATACCCCGCCACAGCTTCCCGGAGAAAAGTCGCTGTTTCCTCCCGCAGATCTGCCGGCTCCAACACCTGGCCGCCCCCGGCGAGCCGTGCCATCAGCGCGGGGACCGCTGCAGCGCGCCCCACGTTAATGCGCACTGCGGTCCGGCCATCGGGCAGGGAGCCCTGCTCCCGGGCACCGTAAGCCTCCGCGACCCACTGCGCGGAGCCGCCCAAAGCGATCACCACGTCCAGGTCCGCTGCCCCCGGCGTAAAGGCGCTCTCCGGCAACGGCGCGGTGACCGGCCGCCCATGCACAGCGGCAGCCTCCCCGGTGGGATAAGCGGTCCGGATGTTGTCCATCCGGAAATTGCGCATCCCTTGAGCTGAGGTGCACCACGCCTCCACATACCAGTGCGAATCGAGCGAAAAGATCCGGAACGGCTCGATCACTCTGTCCGTCACTTCATCGCGGACGGGAACAAAGTAGCTGATCCGCACCCGTGTACCGCCCGTCACCGACCGCTGCAGGACGGACAGGATGGGCAGGGAGGCCTGCGGGGCAATCCGGGCCTGCACCACGTCCGCAAGCCAGGCGTCCGAGCCGGCAACGCTCCGCACGCTCTCCAGCACCGACCGCAGCGTCTGACTGCCGCCGTCGTCCGGAAGCGCGCCGTCGTCCGGAAGTGCGCCGTCGTCCGGAAGTGCGCCGTCGTCCGGAAGTGCGCCGTCGTCCGGAAGCGATTGCAACGACTCCAGCCCGACCAACAGCGCGCAGGCTTCCTCCTGCGTCAACCGCAGGGGTCTGGCCAGTTCGTCGGCGTCCCGGATGAAGACCGCCCCCTCGTCCCAGCGCACGTCAATCAAGTCCCCGTGCTGGTATCCGGGCAGGCCGCAGACCGAAAGCAGCGCCAGATCCGCCTCCAGCTCAGAAAGGCTGATACCGAATTCCCCGGCGACGGCGTCCGCTTCGATGCCGGAGTTCTGCACCAGGAAGGGCACCAGATCCAAGAGCCTTCGCAGCCGGTCCTCGCTGGTTGGCTTTGGCCGGCGCGGCACCAACGGCCGGGAAAAATCGGCCGCCGGAGCGCAGGCAGCCGCGACCGCTGCGGCACCTTGGAGCCGACGCAGCACCGCGGCCCGCAGAACCGGTGGAGCAAGGACTACGACGGCGGCACCCATGGCGGCAAGGTCGTCGGCCAGCAGCTCCGGCTCACGATAGGGAACCGTGACCCGGTCCCAGCCTTCCCGCTGGGCCGACTCGCCGGTTTCGGGTGGCTGACCGGTTGGCTGACCTGCGGGATGGCTGGCGGCCAGTTCGCGCAGCAGCTGGCCGCGCCCGGCCGGCAGCGCAAGGACGGCCTCGCTCAGCGGCCCGGTTCCCAACGAGTCCAGGACCGTTGCCATGTCAAAATTCTCCGGCCGCACAAACGTCGCCTTACGGTCAATGCTGACGGCCGAGGTGATGCGGGACAGACGGTAGAGCCGTTGTTCGCCCTGCCTGATGTCCCGTCCGCTCAAATACCACTGACCGTATTTGTTGCCTAGTCCCCAGGGTTCCACCTGCCGCTGAACAGTCCGGACATCCTGGGAGCGCCGGTAGGAAAAGGTCACCCGTTGATGATTGAGCAGGGCTTCCCACAACGGATCGAAGGCAGGCTCCGTGGTGCGCATCCGGGTCGCAATGACCGGAGCCGAAGCCGCCGGCTGAGCCTGGGCCACCGTTTCCAGTTTGCGGAGCGCACGGGCCGCCGCCGAGCCCAGGGATGCCTGCTCCCAGACCCGGGCAGCCAGCGAAAGGACGGCCAGGCCTTCGGGGTCCAGCCGGATCTGAGGCAACCGGTAATCCTGCGGCCGGATCAGATACTTCCAGGCGTCATCGCCCTCACCATGCGGATCCCGCAGACCGGTAATCGGAATCCCGAGGTTCTTCAGGTGCGTCTTATCGCGTTCAAACATCCGGCCAAAGGCCTCGTCGGAGGCCTGTGGGTCGTAGCCGTTGATCCGGTTGCGCAGGAAATCACGGCTGCGCCCGTACTTGGTGCCGAGTAGTGCGATGACGAGATTCATCAGGCGTTCAGTGGAAGATACAGACACACCCGTCAGAGTACTAGACCAGCACACAAAAGCGGCGCCCCGGATGACCCGGGACACCGCTTTGTACGCCGCAACGACCTTACGGCTTGGCCTTAGGCGCGCAGTCCGACGAGGTCCACCACGAAGATCAGTGCCTCATTCGGACCAATAGCCCCGGCTGCACCGCGCTCACCATAAGCGAGCTCGGAGGGAATTTCCAGCCGGCGCCGGCCGCCGACCTTCATGCCCAGCAGACCCTGATCCCAGCCCTGAATGACCTGGCCTACGCCGGCCTTGAAGTCCAGCGGCGCGCCGCGGCCCCACGATGAATCAAATTCCTCGCCGCTGGAAAATGCCACTCCCACATAGTGTGCGGAGACGGTATTGCCCGCCTGGACCTCGGGGCCGGAACCCTCGATCAGATCCTCTATCAACAGATCCGCGGGGACCTCGTGGTCCGGGAAATCGATTTCCGGCTTCTGGCGGTCATATTCGCGCTGTCCAAAAGACATGGTGCTCCTTCTTGATGATGGTGATGAGTGCCGGGACAACCCGGGGAAAAGGGGTTGCCGCTACTGGATACCGAGGATATCGACCACAAACACGAGATCGCCCTTGGCATCGCCCTTCCCCTGGTCTCCGTAGGCAAGGGCCGAGGGAACCACCAGCAGGACCCGTGAACCGACGGTTTTCCCGGTCAGACCCTGCGTCCAGCCCTTGATGACCCGGTTGAGCGCGAGCGGCGCGGTTTGGCCGCGGTCATAGCTGGAATCAAACTTCTTCCCGCCGACGTAATTAACGCCAACGTAGTTGACCACCACGGTATCGGTGGCCTTCACCGTGTCGCCGTGGCCCTTGATCAGGTCCTGTGCCACCAGTTCGGTGGGCGCCGGTGTGCTGGGGACGGTGATTTCCGGGATTCCCTTGTCATTGTCCTTGACCGTGGGCAGCCCGGCGGGCGGGGTGATCGTATCCCCCTCCGGCTTGGACAGCGGCTTGGCGACGTCCTTCGCCGATTCGATCAGGAAGACGACCAGCTGGGCCGGAGCTGCCGGCTGGCTCGGTGCTGCGCTGCTGCCCGGAACTTCCGCTGTTGCGGGCCGGGCATACGCGATCTGGGAACCGACCTTGGCACCGACGAAGGTGCTGTAAACGAGCGGATTGTTCTGTTGGAAGGCGGCGTCAAAAACGTACGGGGCGCCGGTGGGATCAGCGTAGCTGTTGCCCGGGGAGGTTCCGTCTTCGGCGTTGAAATCAATTTCCCGCAGGGTTAAGGACTGTCCGGCGTTGACCTTCGCGCCGCTGCCCTCGGAAACAACTTTGATTGACTCGGCAGTGACCTTCAGCGGCTTATCGAACTCCACCTTGGGAGCCTCGCCCTGGGCGCCTGGCGTGACCTTAACGGATGCCAGGGCCTCAGCGTGAGCGGCCGGTACGCTGACAGCGGGCGACGACGACGCCCCGTCTGTGGAGCCCGCGGCACCGCAGGCGCTGAGCAGCAGCAGCGCTGGAAGGAATATTGCAAGAATTCGGCGCACGGAAACACTTTCGTCGATGACAGGTGGAAATGGTGCTGGGAACGTCAGCGCCTGGGCACAGCGAACCCCAAACAGCTTAGCGGACGCGCCTGAGTGTTTCCGCAAAAAGTGTTTCGCCGGCCTGCCGGTGCGTCACTGCGCGTCCCTGTCGATGGACGCGATCAACGCGTCGACTCGCTCATCGGTACTGGCGAAGGGGTCTTTGCACAGCACGGTCTGGTGCGAGCGGTCATTAAGTTTCAGGTGCACCCAGTCCACGGTGTAGTCCCGCCCCGCCTCCTGGGCCTTACGGACGAAGTCTCCCCGCAGCTTGGCGCGGGTGCTTTGCGGCGGAACGTCGACTGCGGATTTGATCTCCGCGTCGCTGACGAGGCGGGCCACCGATCCCCGGGCGCGGAGAATGTTGAACAGGCCGCGATGGGCGGAAATGTCATGGTAGGTCAGGTCCAGCTGGGCGACCCGGGGTGAATTCAGTTCAAGCCCGTTCCGGATCCGGTAGCCGTCCACCAGCTTCTTTTTGATTGCCCAGTCAATTTCGGTGTCAATGCCGCTGTAGTCCTGGGACTCGATCGCATCCAACGCCCTGCCCCAGAGGTCCAGAATCTGCGGGACGTAGTCATTGTGGGCACCCTCCCGGGCCACAAAGGCCGTGACAGCGGTCAGGAATTCGCGCTGGATCTCCAATGCCGACAGCTCGCGGCCGTTTGCCATTTTGACCGGTTGCCTGCCGGTGAGGTCGTGGGAGATCTCGCGGATGCTGCGAATGGGGTTTTCCATCCGCATATCGCGCATTATGACGCCTTTCTCCACCATCCGCAGAATAAGGTCCACGGTGCCGATCTTCAACAAAGTCGTTGTTTCGGACATGTTGGAGTCGCCCACTATGACGTGCAGCCGCCGGTAGAACTCGGCATCCGCGTGCGGTTCATCGCGGGTATTGATGATCGGACGCGACCGGGTGGTGGCCGAGGAGACGCCTTCCCAAATGTGATCCGCCCGTTGGGAGAACGCAAAAGCAGCGCCGCGCCCGGTGCTCAGGACCTTACCGGCCCCGGCGATCAGCTGCCGGGTGACCAGGAACGGAATGAGGATCTCCGCAAGCCGGGCAAATTCGCCGCGGCGTGGAATCAAATAGTTCTCATGGCTGCCGTAGGAGTTTCCGGCAGAATCGGTATTGTTCTTGAACAGAAAGATCTTTCCATCGAAGCCCTCCTGCTGCAATCGGTTCTGCGCTTCCTGCACCAGGTCGTCAAGAATCAGCGTGCCGGCCTGATCGTGGGCTATCAGCGCCGCGATGTCGTCACATTCGGCGGTGGCATATTCCGGATGTGACCCGACGTCCAGGTACAGACGGGATCCGTTGGTCAGGAAGACATTGGAGGACCGCCCCCAGCTGACTACCTTGCGGAACAGGTAGCGCGCCACCTCTTCGGGGGACAGCGGGCGCGACCCCGGACTGGAGTAGGAGATACCGAACTCTGTTTCAATGCCGAAAATCCGCTTGTCCATGGCTATCTGGCCGCCCCTTCTGTCAACAGACCAAGGACATCGCGTTCGCTGAGCCGCCGGAAGGCCCGGTTTACGCCGCGGTTGGTCTCCGAGTCCCGGTCCAGCACCGCCACTTCCAGGCTGCCCGCAGGGTTTAGCGCCGGGGCACCGACCTGTTCACCGGCGGGTGCCGGCGTGCCCAGTCCCAGTGCGGCAACGGCCCGGCGAATGGTGTCGGCAAATCCCGCTGAGGCATCCCAGCTGCCACCCACTGCCTCCGCTACCGTCTCCGCCTGGCCGCCCATCACCACGAATCCGTAGGCGTCGGCGATCGACCCGTCGAAAGTCAGCCGGTACAAGTGGTCCTCCGCCTGGTTGCGGCCCACCTCCGCCACGGCCAGTTCCACCTCAAACGGTTTCTGTTCGGCGGTGAAGACGGCCCCCAGACTCTGTGCATACACGCTGGCCAGCCCCCTGGCCGTGACATCCTCGCGGTCATAGGAGTAGCCGCGGACGTCGGCGTACCGGACTCCGGCCTGGCGCAGACTTTCGAATTCGTTGTACTTACCCACCGCGGCAAAGGCGATCTTGTCGTAGATTTCGCCGATCTTATGCAGCGAGGGCGACGGGTTCTCGGCCACCAGCGCGATACCCTGCGCGCAGCTGATGACCACGACAGAGCGCCCGCGCGCTATCCCCTTGCGCGCGAAATCCGCACGATCCTTCATCATCTGTTCCGGCGAAACGTAGAATTGCTGCGTCATCTCAGGCCTCCCGGGCCAGCAGCGCGCGGGAAGCGACGACGGTCTCGACCACAGCACCGAGCTCGCGTTCGCTCACCTTGCGGGACCCGGTCCGGGTCACCGTGTACACAATGGGCCAGAGCCGGCGCACGAGGTCCGGTCCCCCGGTGGCGGAATCATCATCGGAGGCGTCATAGAGGGATTCTACGGCTATGCGCACGGCGTCATCCTCCGTCATGTTCGGCCGCCACAGCTTTTTCAACGCGCCGCGGGCAAAGACGGATCCGGACCCGACGCTGTGGTGCTCCAATTCCTCATACCGGCCTCCGGTGACGTCGTAGGAGAACAACCGGCCAACGGAGCGTCCGGCATCAAAGCCGGCAAAGAGCGGGATCACGGCCAGTCCCTGCATCGCCATCGGCAGATTTGCCCGGATCATCGCACCAAGGCGGTTCGCCTTCCCCTCCAGGCTGAGCAGCGTCCCCTCAATCTTCTCGTAGTGTTCCAATTCGACCTGGAATAACCGCGTGATGTCAATGGCGATTCCGGCTGTCCCGGCAATCCCCAGCACCGAGTACTGATCCGCTGGGAACACCTTTTCAATGTGCCGGCTCGCAATCATCGACCCCACGGTGGCCCGGCGATCCCCGGCCATCAGTACCCCCCCGGCAAATGAGAGTGCAACTATGGTCGTAGCGTGCGGGACGGCCGGCAGATTTCCTGCGGGGAGGTTCTTCGCCGTCGGTGCCATACCGTAGGGCAGCAGGTCGGGACGGGACCGGGCCAAATGTTCGCTGAAGGATGACGTTGCCGCTGCGGATAGCCGCCCGGCCGTGGATTCTCGAGAAGTATCGGCCACTTCGGTTCCCTACTGTCCGCCCTTTTGGACAAAACCGCGGACAAACTCTTCGGCATTCGATTCCAGCACGCCGTCAATTTCATCCAGCAGGTCATCGAGTCCCTCCGTAGCTGCGGTGGACTGCGCCGCAGCGGGGCTTGGCGGGGCCGGGGCCTCGGGGACCTCGGCCTCTTCGGTCCGCCCCGCAGCGTTCTTCTGTTCCTGACCAGCCATCGTGATCCCCTTTCGAGCGTTAGTCCTGCTTCCATCCTGCCATGAACAAGGTCCTAGCGGGGCGTATCCAGCAGCTCAGACAGGAAGTCCGCGGCGTCCGCGTGCCGGTCGAACAGGGCACCGGTCAGCGCCCGGGTGCCACGCAGCGGCTCCCGGGTCGGAACGCGCTGCAGCCGGCGCTGGCCCGGAAGTTCAAAGATGACCGAGTCCCAGCTGGCCCCGATGACATCGGCGCCGTAGCGCTGGATGCACCGTCCGCGAAAATATGCCCTGGTATCTTCCGGCGGTTGGCCCACTGCGTGGGCGATCTCTTCATCCGAAACCAGCCGGTCGACTCTGCCCCGGGACAGCAACCGGTAGTAAAGACCCTTCTCCGGCCGGACATCTGACCACTGCAGGTCGATCAGGGCCAGCCGCGGGTCATGCCACGGAAGCGAATCCCTATCCCGGTACTGCTGCAGGAGCGAAAGTTTCGCTGCCCACTCCACTGACCGCGCCGCGGCCGCCGGGCCTGCCGCCAATTGTGTGAGCACTTCCTCCCAGCGCCGCAGGACCTCGTGCGTATGTCCGTCACCGCCGTCGGCTGCTCCAGCACCGCTGCGGATGGCATGCCGGCTCGCGGTCTCAAAATACAGCCACTGGACGTCCAGGGCCGTTAACCGGCGTCCGTCAGATAACGTGAGCAGGCCATCTAACGCCGTGTCGTGGCTGACTTGGCGAAGGGACTTCACGGCGTGCTGGATCTGCAGCTGAGGAACCGTGCCGTGCTCGATCATGTCCAGCACCAGCGATGTGGCGCCGAATTTCAGAAAATTGGAGACCTGGCTGAGGTTGGCGTCGCCGATGATCACGTGCAGCCTGCGGTACTTCTCCGCCGTCGCGTGCGGTTCGTCGCGGGTGTTGATGATCGGTCTGCGGATGGTGGTTTCCAGCCCCACCTCAGCCTCGAAGAAATCCGCACGCTGGCTCAGCTGGAACCCCGCACCGGCCCCGTCCTGACCCAGACCTACCCGTCCGGCCCCGCAGATCAGCGCACGGGTGACAAAGAACGGTGTCAGTCCACAGACAATGTCGCCAAATGGCACCTGACGGGGCATCAGGTAGTTTTCGTGGCTGCCGTAGGAAACGGACTTGTTATCCGTGTTGTTTTTGTACAGGCTGATCTCCGGCAGTCCGGGCGTGCGCGCAATCTGGCGCACCGCCGCCAGCGCCACCTGGTCCCCGGCTGCATCCCACACCACCGCGTCCCGCGGATTGGTCACTTCCGGGCTGGAGTACTCCGGGTGGGCGTGGTCCACGTAGAGCCTGGCCCCGTTACCGAGCACCATGTTCATCATCAGCGGGCCGCTGCGGGCCCCGTGCGGATCTCTACTGGCCGGATCTCTACTGGCCGGATCGCTACTGGCCGGATCGCGGTCGGGATCCGGTTCACCGCCCTCCAGTGCTATCTGGGCGGCCGTCAATTCATCGGGACGATCCGTCAGCTGAGACGGATGCGCCAACTCCCGCGGCATCGACCAGCCCCGCGCATCGGCCAGCGGATCCTCATCCGTATAGTCCCAACGCGCCTCGGCCCCGCCCGCCGCCCGCTCGCCCGTCACCAGCGCGTAAGCATGCACAACCTGGCTGGACAGCCACGTGGCATTACTTCCCGGGGCCGACGGCGCATGGATCCCATACTCCGTCTCCGCCCCCATCACCCGCACGGCTGTCACGGCAAACTCCTCATGGCACGTCCGTCACAAATACTGACCGGTATTGGACATTGTCTCCAGCGTCTTACCCGGTTCCTGTCCCGCCTTGCCTTGGACAATCGTGCGGATGTAGGTGATGCGTTCACCCTTTTTGCCCGAGATCCGCGCCCAGTCATCCGGGTTGGTGGTGTTGGGCATGTCCTCATGCTCGCGGAATTCATCCACCACGGCCCGGAGCAGATGATCAATCCGAATCCCCCGCTCGCCGCTGGTGAGCAGGTCCTTAATGGCATATTTCTTGGCCCGGTCCACCACGTTTTGAATCACGGCACCGGAGTTGAAGTCCTTGAAGTAGAGCATTTCGGTGTCGCCGTTCGCGTACGTCACCTCGAGGTACTCGTTGGACTTTTCGGTGGAATACATTGCCTCCACGGTCCGCTGGATCATCGCTTCCACCGTCGCGATCCGGTCCCCGCCGTTGGCCGCCACATCATGGGCGTGGAAGGGAAGGTCGGCAGTAATGTATTTTGCGAAAATGTCTGCCGCGGCCTCGACATCCGGGCGTTGGATTTTAACCTTTACATCCAGCCGTCCCGGCCGCAGGATCGCGGGGTCGATCATGTCTTCCCGGTTGGAAGCACCGATGACAATCACATTGTCCAGCCGTTCGACGCCGTCGATCTCGCTGAGCAGCTGCGGCACGATGGTGGTCTCAACATCGGAGGAGATGCCGGTGCCCCGGGTGCGGAAGAGCGAGTCCATTTCGTCGAAGAAGACGACGACGGCGCTTCCGTCAGAGGCCTTCTCACGGGCGCGGCTGAAGATCATCCGGATCTGCCGTTCCGTTTCTCCCACGTACTTATCCAGCAGCTCGGGTCCCTTGATGTTGAGGAAGTAACTCTTCTGGTCCTTGGAACCAGACCGTTCCGCCGCCCGGGCCGCCAACGAATTCGCCACAGCCTTGGCAATCAGGGTCTTGCCGCAGCCGGGAGGCCCGTACAGCAAAATGCCCTTGGGTGGTTTGAGCCCGTGCTCGCGGTACAGATCCGGATGCAGGAACGGCAGCTCCACGGCGTCCCGGATCTGCTCAATCTGCGGCCCCAGCCCGCCAATGTCCTGATAGGAGATGTCCGGGACTTCCTCCAGAATGAGGTTCTCCACCTCGGAGCGGGGCACCTTCTCCAGCGCGTACCCGGTCCGGGTATCCAGGGAGACGGCATCGCCCACGCGCAGCTTCTCGCTCTGCAGCGCCCCGGAGAGCCGCACGACGCGTTCGTCGTCGGATCTCCCGATGACCAGGGCCCGGTCCGGCCCTAATAACTCCTTGACCGTTGCCAATTCGCCGACGCGTTCAAAGCCCAGCGCAGCAACTATCGTCAGCGATTCGTTGAGCAGCACCTCCTGACCGGCGCTCAGGGAGCGGATGTTGACCAGTGGGCTCACACCCACCCGCATCTTCCGGCCGGCATTGACAATGTCAACGCTCTCCTCCGTCTGCGCGACACCGGTGGCGTCCGCAGCCGCCATCCGCCGCGGGTTGACCTGTACCACGGTCCCAAAGCTAAAAGGGGCCTGTCCGTCCTTTTCCAACGCGCTCCGCAGCTTGACGATCTCCGCCTTCGCGGTCTCCAGCGTGCTGACCAGCTTGGCGTTATTCCCCGTGGCGGCTGTCAATTGGCGGTCAACATAACGAAGCTTGTCCCGCAGCACATTGAGCTGGCGCTCCATGGCGGCCTGTTGCTGGGTTGTCACATCAGAATTATGCTGATGTCCCTGCTGATTCCCGGTGTTGGTCGGTTCGCTCACGGTCGTCACGTCCTTCCGTTAGGAGGCAAGGGCCTTGCCAGGCCCTGCCCTCAATCCTTGTTTAAGACACTAGCCGTCTTTAGCGTTTTCGACGTGCTGTTGGCCGTCATGTGTCGGTACTGTCGCTGTCGGCGCCGCCGGACGCAGGCGCTGCCGCAGTTGCCTCGCGCGCCGCACGGCGCAATTTCTTCGCGGAAACGTCCCGTTCGCCGACGTTCGCCGGGGTCCAGGCATTGAGATCCTCGGCGCTGAACTCGGTTTTGGACGGGCGCCGCTTCGGCGTCAGCCCGGTGACGCCGTCGGCCAGTCTGCGTGCGGTCAGCAGGAATCCAGTGTGCGCCACCATCCGATGATCCGGCCGGACCGCCAAACCCTCCAGATGCCAGCCGCGCACCATGGATTCCCACGCGTCAGGTTCGGTAAACCGGCCGTCCGCGCGGATGGCTTCGGCTGTGCGGGACAGCTGCGTCACAGTGGCCACGTAGTTGATCCAGACGCCGCCGGGCGCGAGGACCGTAGCTACCGCATCGGCGCATTCCCACGGCGCCAGCATATCCAGTACCACGCGGTCAATGCTGGCGGCCGGTTCCTGCCGTAGCACTTCGTCCTGGAAATCCCCCAGCGAAATCTTCCAGGCCGGGTGCTTTCCGCCAAAGATGGTCTCCACATTCCCGCGGGCGATATCGGCAAATTCCTCCCGGCGTTCAAAGGAATGCAGATAGCCCCCGTCGCCCACGGCCCGCAGCAGCGAGATGGAAAGAGCCCCCGAACCAACACCGGCCTCTACCACCCGGGCACCTGGATAGATGTCCCCCATCGTGATGATCTGGCCGGCGTCCTTGGGGTAGACAACGGCTGCGCCGCGCGGCATGGACAGCACAAAATCCGACAGCAGCGGCCGCAACGTCTGGTAGAGCTGCCCGACGTTATTCGCCACCACCGAGCCTTCCGGCTGGCCAATGACCGCATCATGATTGAGGAAGCCCTTGTGCGTGTGATAGGCCTGCCCGGGCGTGAGAGTAATGGTATTCATTCGGGCCCGCTCGTCCGTCAGCTGGACGCGCTCACCGGCGCGAAACGGCCCGCGCCGCGCCGCCGCCCCGTGCGGTTCTGTGCGGCTGCCGGAGGCCGGCCTGGCATTGCTCTGGCTCATACTCAAAGTCCCTAACTCGAAAAGATGACGGTTTCCGCGCGCCTTTGGGACGGACAGAAGAATGACGATTCACACACCGCTGATTCACTTCGTCCAACAGATGCAGCGGCTGCGTATGTCAGCCGGCCCAGTATGTCAGCGGCTCAGCCGTGGGTCGGGCCTTCCGGTGATGGCCGCCACGACCACGGACTGCGTCAAGATACCTGTGACGCGGCCGTGCTGATCGATGACCGCGTATTCGCTGCCGGCCAGCTGGGCCAGGTACTGCACCAGTTCCTGGCCCGACGCCGTCTGCGGAACATAGGCACCCTCCGCAAGGTTGCGGGCGACGGCGGTCGCAGGAGTTTCGCCGGCAACAGCAGCCGGAACGGTGGCCAGGACGCCCCGGTCAACGATCGCCGTCGGCCTGCCTTCGGGACTGTATAAGACGATCGCCTGCCGCGGATCGGGTCCGGCAACGGACAGCAACTGCGCCACCGAGGAATCGGCCGGCACCCCCACGGCCCTGTCACTGAGCCGGCCGGCGCTAATCAGCGGCAGCCGCAGCCGCATCCGGGAGTCGGTGATGGCACCGCTGGCGCCCAGCCACAGGAACCCGCCGATGAAGATCGCCACCAGGACATTCGTGGTGTCCGGCTGGGTGCCGGACAGCAGCGGAATGCCGACGACGGCGACAACAAGCAGGATCACGATCACACGCCCGGCCCATCCGGCCGCCACCGTGCCCTTGTCCTGATTGCCGGTGATCTTCCACACGATCGACTCCACCAGCCGTCCGCCGTCCAGTGGCAGGCCCGGTAGGACGTTGAAACCACCGATCAGGAGGTTGGCCCACAGGAAGATATTGACCAGGGTGCTCAACACCGCTGCATTCAACGTCTGCGGCACGCCCAACCCGTTCAGCAACAGCCAGCCCAGACCAGCCAGCACGATGTTGGCCAGCGGGCCGGCAAAGGCCACCAGTAACGAGCGGGCCGGCGTGGCCGTGAAGTTCTCAAACTGCGTGTGGCCGCCCCAGAGATTCAGGACAATCTTCTGAGTTGGCCAGTGGTAGGCCTTCGCCATCAGCGCATGCGCCAACTCGTGCACCAAGACGGAAAAAAGCAATAACAGCGCGTAGATGAACGCCACCAGATAGGCGCCGGCGCCCAGCATCGGGTAGCCCTTGGCCAGCTGCGGGCCAAAGAGAATCACAGTGAACGCAGCGATCAGGAACCACGAATATGCCAGCACAATGGGAACACCGGCAATTTTTCCCAGCGGTATCCCGTCGCGGATCATCTTCGCGCCCGCTCTCGGTGTACTCACTACGGCGTTCCCTCGGCGGGCGCGGACCGGGCACCAAGCGCATTCGCCCGGTCTGCGACCAGAGTCCGCAGATCCGCCACAGTCCGCCCGGACAGCGACGGCCAGGTGGTGCGGCCCGCGTCCTCCGGCAGCGGCACCGTATGCGGGATCGCCACCGTCACCACGCCGGAGGCCTGTGCCGACGCGACGCCCGGAATCGAATCCTCCAATGCCACGCACTCGTGAATAGTCAACAGCGGGTCAAGCAGCTGCAGGCGCCGTACGGCCGTCAGATAAGGCTCCGGATGCGGCTTTCCGTGTTTGACGGCGTCTCCCGTGACCATGAATTCGAAGTAACCCGATGGCAGGCCAGCGACAATTTCCGCTGCCAGCGGGCCCTCGCTCATGGTCACCAAGGCACAGCGGACCCCCGAATCAACAAGGTCGCGCAGCAGTTCGCGTGCACCCGGGCGCCAAGGAATCTCGTGGCGGACCTGGCGGATAACTTCGGCCGTTAGGTGGTCAATGATCTCACGGACCGTCAGACGAACACCGGCCTGCTGCAGGACCCCAGCCGAGTGAACCAGGGACTGGCCCACCAGGGCCATGGCCTGTTCGTGGGTCCATTCGCCGTCGTGGGCCTGGACCAAGGCGAATTCCGAACCGATCCAGTACGGTTCGGTATCCACAAGGGTGCCGTCCATGTCCCACAGGGCCGCTCTGAGACCCACCGCACGGGGCGCCTGCGGATCGACCGCGGATACTTCCGTGCTGCTGGCCCGGGCGTTGGAAACAGACGAGGAATACATGGGTCCATTCTAAGGGGAGTGTCAGGGGCCAGCCGCCCGCCACTAAGCTGATAGCGGGATTTAGTCTGTCCGCCGAGCGCTCGTCGTAGGCTGGAGAGGTGATGAGCTACGACGAAGACGCCACGGCCCCCGTAAGCCGGCTGATAGTGCCCGTCCCGGAAGGGGAACGGGTTACCGTCATGCTCGCCGCCTTCGAGGGTTGGAACGATGCCGGCGAGGCTGCCAGCGATTGTCTTAAGTACCTGCACCGGCTCTGGGGAGCCACGAAAATCGCGACGCTGAACCCCGATGAGTACTACGACTTCCAGTTCACTAGACCTTCGGTGCGGCGCAACACCGCCGGCACCCGCAGGATTAAGTGGCCGACGACCAAAATCACCAAGGCGTCCGTGCCCGAATCGAACCTGGATGTGGTCTTCGTGCACGGCATTGAGCCATCGTATAAATGGCGGGCATATACGGCCGAGCTGCTCGCCCAGGCCGCGGCATTGAACGTGAATTACGTAGTTCTGGTCGGAGCCCTGCTCGCCGATGTCCCGCACACGCGGCCCATCCCGGTTACCGCTACCAGCGACGACGATGAACTGCGGACCCGGATGAACCTGGAATCCTCGCAGTACGAGGGTCCGATCGGCATCGTGGGAGTACTGGACGAACTTGCCTTGCTGGCAGGCCTTCCCACCGTGTCGCTCTGGGCCGCTGTGCCGCATTATGTGGCCCAAGCCCCTTCGCCTAAGGCACAGCTGGCCCTGCTGAACAGGATTCAGGACTTGCTGCAGGTTACCTTTGACACACACGAGATGAACGAAGATTCCGAAGCCTGGGAACGCGGCGTCGACGAACTTGCCACCGAGGACCCGGAAATCGCCGCATACGTCCACCAATTAGAAGAGGCCAAGGATACGGCGGAGTTACCGGAAGCCAGCGGGGAATCCATCGCCCGTGAATTTGAACGCTACCTCAAGCGCCGTGGCCGCGACATGCCCTAAAGAACGGCTTGCCTACACAACGGCTTGCCTACACAACAATGCCGAGCAACGCCTCCAGCCCGTCCGCCACGAGAGCGGCGTCCAGCCCGGAGGAGACGGTTTCGGCGCGTTCCATCCCGCTGTTGTGGGCCCCGGTACCTTGCGCCGCCGCCCACTGATCCACTGCGGCCAGCGCACGCGGCGCATCCAGATCGGCAGCGAGAGCGGCCCGCAGCTCGGAGATGAGTGCGCGCGCGGATCCTGGTAATGCGCTCTCCAGTGCCTCGCGCCAAAGCCTGAGCCGCGTCTGCGCCTGCTCGAGGACCTCGTCCGTCCAGAACCAATCGCTGCGGTAATGATGTGCCAATATGGCTGTTCGAATGGCTGCGGGTTCAACCCCATTAGCCCGGAGTTTGGACACCAGCACCAGGTTGCCCTTGGACTTGCTCATCTTTTCGCCCGCAAGCCCCACCATGCCGGTATGGACATAATGCCGGGCCATTTCCACCCCGCTGAGCGCGTACGCATGGCCCGCTCCCATCTCATGGTGCGGAAAGACCAGATCCGAGCCACCACCTTGAACGGTGAAAGGCGCGGGCAGAAAACGCTGGGCAATAACGGTGCACTCGATGTGCCAGCCAGGGCGTCCGGCACCAAGGCTGGCTCCCGCCCAGCTGGGTTCCCCCGCGCGGGCAACACGCCACAGCAACGGATCCAGCGCGTTCCGTTTGCCGGCCCGCTCAGGGTCCCCCCCACGCTCGGCAAAGACCGGCAGCATTTCCTGCCGGGTCAGTCCGCTGATCTGTCCCAACCACCAGGCGCCGTCGTCGCGCTTGCCGGACTTGGTGCCGCCGTCGGGCTTGGTGCCGCCGTCGGGCTTGGTGCCGTCGTCGGGCGTGTTGCCGTCTTGGGGGGTCGTGCCGGTATAGTTCGTGGACTCGTTGGGCGTGCGCGCAGAAGCCGCGTCGACGGAAAAATAGATATCCCCGGAAGGGTCGGTATCGCTGCCCGAAACCGGGT
>JBBSSN010000021.1:0-16618 GCA_038242035.1 Actinomycetales bacterium | reverse complement strand
TCTGAACTCCACAGGGCATCCTTGTCCGTGCCGTTATCCTCGCGTCGAAAGCCGGCAGATGAGAAATTAAGCCGCAAGTGCTGACAAGACCGGGGTTTCTGCCGATAGGAACAGTGGCATGATCCTGCAAGGGTGAGGCCACGTGCGGATGCCATACACGTGACGTTCGTTCCTTCATCGCCGTTTGGACGCCTTCACCAAGGCTGCGAACCTCACGGCTTCCCCGAAACGATTTGGTTTGGTCTCATGAGAAAATTTGCGCTCAGGGCTTCCCTTATGCCCGCCACCGTCGCGCTCGCCATTGCCTTGGTTTCCTTTTCCGCCGGAGCCGGAGCCGCTGTAGAGCTGCCTCCCGTTTCCGAGACTGCGCCGGCGCTACCTGTCACGCCCCAGCCGTCACCGGGCATGGCACCACCTGCTGGAGCGATCCCGCCGCCGGGAAATGCGGCTACGCACCCCTTGCCTGCATCAGCGACAGCATCATCGGGCGCCACGTACGCACGCCAGGTCTTCGATCTGATGAACGTACAACGGCGGGCGGCCGGCGTGCCATTGCTGCGGTGGAATCAGAGCGTTGCCAACGTGGCACAGGCCTGGGCCGACCACCTTGGCGGAGCCACCAAGAGCGCTGCCTTCGATTGGGGGAGCATCCACAGAGCGGACGGGGGAGGTTCCCTGATCCCGTCCGGAGCCACCTGGTATGGGGAGATCATCGCCTTCAACTTCACCGCGGCAAACATCGTAAATTGGTGGATGGGCTCACCGCCCCACAAGGCGGCCATGCTGGACCGGAGAGAGACTGATACCGGCGTTGGGATTGTGGTTCCCACCAGTGGGCCTTACGAAGGCTGGCACTTGGTCGTCGCCAATCTCGCGGGCTATCCGGCCTCCGCGCCGCCGGCAGCCAAGCCTGCACGACCAGTGTCACCGTTCAGTGATTTGGTGGCCGGTCAGCTGTTCCTCAAAGAGATGAACTGGATGGCCAGCAGGAACATCTCGACCGGTTACGTTGCGGCGAACGGGACCAAAACCTACCAACCGCTGGAACGGGTGAATCGAGATGCGATGGCCGCATTCATGTACCGGTTGGCGGGTTCGCCCTCCTACACGCCGCCAAAGACCTCCCCGTTCAAGGACGTCAAATGGGGGCAGCAGTTCTACAAGGAAATCTGCTGGCTGGCCAGCAAAAATATCTCCACCGGCTATCCGGGCCCAAGTGGAACGAAAACGTATCGTCCCCTCCAACCCGTCGACCGTGATGCGATGGCCGCCTTCGTCTACCGGCTGGCGGGTTCCCCTTCCTACACGCCGCCGAAGACCTCACCGTTCGCCGACGTAAAGAATACCCAGCAGTACTACAAGGAGATGTCCTGGCTGGCGGCGAAAGGCATTTCTACCGGCTGGGCGGAAGCAAATGGAACGAAGACTTTCCGCTCTTTACAGCAGGTCAATCGGGATGCGATGGCAGCTTTCATGTATCGCTGGGCCAACTAGCCGGCGAGGTAAGGATTCCGCGCCGCCGCAATCGAGCCGCCGTCGGTATTGTGGGTGTAGGTCGCGCCGTCGACGTTCGGCTCCGCTTCGCGCAGGTCCCCGTCGATTGCGCCGGAGGGATCTTCGTGGCGGGCGAATATGCTCTTAGCCATGGCCGTACACAGGACAGCCTTCCGTGTGAAGCGCCCTGGATACCGGGAGTGCAGCCCCCTACAGTCGGTGTGGGCCGGAGCATAGGGTGGAGGGATGGATGGCATCGGGAGGACCGCGTCAGAAGCAGTACTGAAAGTCTCGGAGTCAGGTCCGAAGGCATCCGCGGGAGCCGGACGGAAGGCCCGCCGAGGAGCAGTGGCGGGAGCCGTAATGGCCAGCGTTGCGCTCGCAGTCAGCGCCTGTACCGGGTCGGTTTCCGGTACTGCGCAGCCCGCAGGCCCAACATCCGGCTCAATATCTCCCGGTGCCGCGACGTCCACCACGTTGGCGGAGCCGAATGCGACCGGCGCCGAGCCGAATTTCTCGCCCTACGGACAGCCGGTGATCTCCGAAAAGGGTACGGAAAAGGGAAGCTATGATCTACCGACTCCACTGAAAGCCGGGCAGACTGTGGCTGTCACAGCTTCCTGCATCGGCAGCGGAACAGTACATATCAGCAGCGACGCCGGGACCGTGAATAGCGGTGCCAGCTGCACCAACCCCGGCGGTTTTATGACTGAAACCGGTGTCAAAGCAGCCGGGGCCGATCATAAGATATCCATGGATGCGGGTGCCGGTAACCAGTTCTGGCTCAAGGTCTTTGTTATGGACGCTCCAACCATGGTGCCAGTGGAGGCGGGGGCAGCAGCCAGCCCGGAGACGGTGGAGTGGGCCAAGTCGGCTATCAAACCGGAGGGCATCGAGATCGCCCGGTTCGTGGACACAGGATCGGGCACGATCGCCAAGGCCATTGAAGTGCAGCCGGGAACCTACAAGTGGGCGGTAGCGTGCCGCGGCGGCGGACATTTGCAGCTGACGTTCCCCGGTGACGATGACAAACCAGCGCAGGGGATGGCCTGCACGGACGGTGGGATGGCCAGCAAAGTCGTTGATGTTCAGTCGACTTCGACGGTAAAAATGACCGCGGAGCTGAGCCAGCGCGGCGACCTGACGTCCGTCCTAACGCGTCAGCCGTAGGAGCTAAGAAGGCATGTGGTCAAGAAATTTCACTTTCGTTAACTCCCTCTGGAGGTTCCCATCCAGAGTTCTGATCTCAACACTTTGGATTGCCATCTCCGGTGTTGCCATAGTGCTGGCAGCTACCCGGATACACCCGCTCGCCGGCTATCTGATAGCTCTTCTGCTCGTGGGCGTCTATCTACTGTGCGCCGTGAGATGGAATAACAAGGACTTAGACAAAGTCATCGAACAAAGACGGGCAGAGGAAACCCGCGGGCCGGTTACGTCTTGACATGGCGGGCGAGGAGAGACGCAGACGACGGCGGAACTGAAGATTAGGGAACGAGGGAACCTCGTCAGGGCTCCTGGATTCCGGCAGCTGAAGTTACGAGCACCTTAAGCGTCGGCCGGCAGGAGGGTGAACGTCGGCCCGGCCAGAACAATCGACCGATAGCGTCGGGCCAGATCCAGCGTCTCCATCCTTTGGCGGTAAACGCAGATCTCCAGGTCTTCGATGGCAGCCCTGCCCGACATATCCGGAGCATGTCGACGGAGGAGACCACACCATCTACGCCGATGCCGCTGCGCCGCAAAGCGCGCGTAGGATTCGGCTTGCCCGCTGGTGGACTTGAGCGGCAGATAGAGCTCAGCCACAGGCCAATATAGAAATCGGATGGATCCATGCTCACCTTCTATGAAGCCCTGCTGGCCGGTGCAGCCATGACGGCGGACAGGTACGGTGCCGTGACGCTTTCTTTGCTGGCGAGCAGCTCCGGCGCAGTGGCGGCGGCAATGACGCGGCCACCCTTATCGCCACCGCCCGGACCGAGCTCGATTACCCAATCGGACGCCGCGACAACGTCCATATTGTGTTCGACGGTGATGACCGTATTGCCCGCAGCGGTGAGTCTGCCAAACACGGCGATGAGGTCGCGGACATTTGCCGGGTGCAGGCCGCCGGTCGGTTCATCGAGGACAAAAATGGTGCCTGCCTTCCCCGGTCGCTGAAGCTCAGTGGCCAGTTTGACGCGCTGGGCTTCGCCGCCGGAAAGTTCGGTGGCGGGCTGTCCCAGGCGCAGATACGACAGCCCGACGTCGGCCAGAGCGTTCAGCGATCGGGCCACGGCGGGCGAATCGGAAAAAAATTCTTGGGCTTCGGTGACGGTCATGTTCAACACCTCGGCGATGTTCGCGCCGTGGTAAAGGACTTCCAGGGTCTGCGGGTTGTACCGCGAGCCGTGGCAGGTGGGGCAGGGCGAGTAATCGTCGGGCATGAAGATCAGTTCCACGCTGATGAATCCTTCACCGCGGCAGGTGGGGCAGCGTCCGGCGTCAACATTAAAGGAGAATCGGCTGGCCGTGAATCCCCTGGCTGCCGCGTCCGGTGTCTGGGCGAAGAGATGCCGGACGCCGTCGAAGAGTCCGGTGTAGGTGGCGGGGTTGGAGCGCGGCGAACGGCCGATGGGCTTCTGATCGATGGAAATGACACGGGTCTCCCCGTTCCCGGACTCGCTGGTATTGGATCCAATGATGTTGGATCCAACCGTGTCGGACCCATCGGTATTGGACCCATCGGTATTGGACCCATCGGTATTGGATCCGGCGGTACTAAACTCAGCAGAGCTAAGTTCAACAGAGTTAATCAGCTCGTTCAGCAGGGATGTCTTGCCGGAGCCGGAGACACCCGTAATGGCCGTCATCACACCCAGTGGTATCCGGACGGTAATGTCCTGCAGATTATTGCGGGTCAAGGGCCCGAACGTCCGCCACGACGACGGCGTCCGGACCGTGTGAGCGGGGGTGCCGCCGGACGGAAACATGAATGCCGCCGTCGCCGATCCTTCTACCTGCTCGAGACCGGCGGGTGGACCGCTGTAGAGGACGGTGCCGCCCGCGCTTCCGGCGTCGGGACCGACGTCGACAATCCAGTCCGCCCGCCGTGCTATCCGAAGGTCATGCTCGACGGCGAACAATGAGTTTCCGGCGCCGATGAGTTCGCGCAGTGAGGCATAGAGGGCAGCAGCATCTGCCGGGTGCAGACCCGAAGATGGTTCGTCGAGCACGTAGAGTACTCCGAAGAGTCCCGAACGCAGCGCCCCGGCGAGCCGGATCCGCTGCAGTTCCCCCGGTGAGAGGTCCACGCTGGAGCGGCTCATCGACAAGTACCCCAAGCCGAGCCGGATGATGGCCTCAACCCGGCTGCCGAGGTCCTTGACCAGCGACCGGGCAGCGGACGAAGCGGGCGCACCATGCCTGTCCGAGCCGAGGGCCTGGGCCGTTAAGCCGACGTTCAGCACCTCGCTCAGGCTGGACAGCGGCATCGCCGCCAGCTCCGAAATGTCGAAGCCGCCAAAGGTCACCGCCAAAGCCTGCGGATGCAGCCGTTTGCCGTGGCAGGTGGGACAGGGGCCGGTGATCATGTACGGCTCCAGCCGGGCGCGCTGGGATGCGGCTTCGGTCTTGGCATAGGTGCGGAGCAGATACTTTTCCGCGGACTGCCATGTTCCGTTGTAGGGTCGCTTATTGCCGCCTTCCCGGGCATGGACCACGACCGTTGGCTCGTCGTCGCCGAACAGGATCTGCCGGCGGTCCTTGGCTGGAAGTTTGCGCCACGGGACGTGGATGTCGTAGCCGAGTTCGTCGGCGATTCTACGGTAGTTCACGCCCTGCCAGCCTCTGTTCGCCCAAGCCGCGATGGCGCCGTCGTCAATTGACAGTGACGGGTCCGGGACCAACAGCTGCTCCGTGGTGCTCCTGGCAACGCCGCCGCCGTGGCAGGTGGGGCACGCGCCGGCAACGGTGTTGGGTGAAAAGGCGGCCGCCGACAGGTGCTCGGCGCCATCAGGATACGTCCCGGCGCGGCTGAACAGCAGCCGGAGTACGTCCGACGTCGAGCTGATGGTACCCAGGGAAGAACGCGAACTCGTGGCCCCGCGGGCCTGCTTCAGCGCGACGGCGGGTGGCAACCCGTCCAGTAGCTCCACCTCCGGGACCCCCGCCTGATCAATCAGGCGGCGCGCGTAGGGGGCCACTGACTCGAAATAGCGCCGCTGAGCCTCGGCGAAAATAGTGCCAAAGGCCAGCGAGGATTTGCCCGAGCCGGAGACGCCGGTAAAGACGACGAATGAATCGCGCGGGATGTCTACGTCTACGCTGCGCAGATTGTGTTCGCTGGCGCCACGTACCCGGACCCAGCCGGAGGAACCGGCGGGGAGGGCCGCTGGGGTATCTGTTTCATCAATTGGTGCCATGCGTTCCACCGTAACAACCATCACCGACAGGCAGCATGTGACACTGTGTTCGCGCCTGCGGGATTATTGCTTCCACTGCGCTCCCTGCAGGCCGGTGTCAGCGACGCCGGATAAGATCTCAGGTATGACTCCGGAGCCTGTTCCACTGAACCTGCAGCGGCTGCGCCGTGCGTTGATGCCCCCTGCCGGGCGTTACGGCAGAGTGGATCTGAGCGCTTCAACCGGTTCCACGAATGCGGATCTGCTGGCGGCCGCAGCCGTGCAGAGCGGGTCCGCGGAAGGAACACGGTGGCCTGACCTGACTGCTCTGACGGCTGAGGAGCAGTTAGCCGGGAGGGGTCGGTTGGATCGAACATGGGTTTCCCCAGCCGGCCGGTCAATGATTGTCAGCGTGCTGCTCCGACCGGAAAATGCCGGAAAGCCGTTGCCGATGACGGCGTATTCATGGCTGTCGTTGCTGGCCGCGATTGCGCTGATCGAAGCGGTGGGAGATGAGGCCGGCGTCAAAGCGGAACTGAAGTGGCCCAACGACGTTCTGATCAACGGTCATAAGGTGGCCGGAATTCTGGCGCAGCTCGCGCCGCCGCCGATATCGGCCACACAGGCGCCCGTTTCGTCGTCGGCAGGCAGCCCAGCTGTCACCGCGGATCCCGTTGTACCGGCTGGTCCGGTTGTCATTGTGGGAACGGGCGTCAACGTCTCCCAAAGCCCGGACGAACTCCCGGTGGAGACTGCTACTTCACTTGCCATCGAGGGTTCGCGCACGCTGGATCGGAATGTTTTGCTGCCGGCCTATCTGGCTCGTTTTGCTGCCCTCTACCTCGCTTTTTGCGCTGTGGACGGAGACGCCAGCCGTCCGTTGGCCGGCGGAGACAGTCTTCTAAAGCGGGCGACGGCGGAGATGGTCACCCTGGGAACGCAGGTCCGTGCTGACCTCCCCGGGAATAAGAGCATTTTTGGGCTGGCCGCAGGGCTGGATGCCACGGGCTCGCTGCTGCTGACCGATGCTTTGGGAACCACGCACACGGTTTCGGCCGGCGATGTGGTGCATTTGCGGCGCCTTGACGCCGGCAGCACGCGTGATGTCGGCGGCCCTGGTGATGCCGTGGGGACTGGAAATTCCGCCACGTTGCCCGGTTCCGGTGGTTCCAGCCGTTATGCGTAGCTGGCTGGCGCCGGGGGAACAGGTAATTGTGCAAAGCAGGCCGCAGGCCCGTGCGCTGACGGGGCCTGCCGTGGCGTTCATCCTCATTCCCGCGGGCGTCGGGTTCGCCCTGGCCTGGCTGAGCCGCGGCGGATTGGCGCGGTTGACCAGCCAGACGGCGGCCTGGCAACAGCCGCTGGCGATTGCCGTCGTCGTCCTCGGCATCGCCGCTCTTGTCTTGTATCCGCTGCGGAGGTTTCTGCGGTGGGCCGGAACCCGGTACACGCTGACCAGCCGTCGAATGGTGGTGCGTCGTGGTTGGTTGCACCGGGAGCGGCAGGACATTGCGCTTGCCTCGGTCCGCAATTTGGGCACGCGGCAATCGGCGCTGCAACGGATATTGCGTTCCGGGAATATAACCTTGGACATGGGGTACGACGGGTCGGCCTCCATCCCGGATATCCCCGAGGTGGTCCGATTCCGCGATTTGGCGCTGGACGCTATTAATGACTTGCCGCACACGGCGCTGGCAGGACCAGAGGATGACTGGAACTATGCGCAGGATACTTGATCGAGACGGACGGGAGGAACTGGACCATGGAGGACGCAAGCGCAATGCCGGATGTTGATGAACCACGGGCGCCGGCAAATCCCGCAGCCCTCGGGACTTCGGCGCCGGCCGACGCTCGTGATGCCGCCGCGGACGCGGATGGGCTTGATGAGACTGAGCAACTTGTTGAGGCTGAGCAACTTGTTGAGACTGAGGATCCTGTTCAGACTCCGGATACAGCCGAGGCCGCGGATGTGGGCCCGGAACGCAGTGCGCTGCAGGCACTGGAGGCGCGATTGCTCGGGGGAGAGCGCCAATTCCGTCGTCGGGATGTGGCCCACGGCGCGGGCGTATCGCTGCTTTCTGCCCGAAAACTGTGGCGTGCCATGGGCTTTCCAAATATAGGGGACGACGACGTCGCATTCAGTGAGCGCGATCGGGACGCCCTGACCACCGTCATTGATGTGGTGCGCGCAGGGCTCCTGACCGAAGAGGCGGCTATTTCGGTCACCCGGGCCATTGGCCAGATGACGGACCGAATGGTGGTGTGGCAGATCGAGGCACTGGTGGAGGACATTGCCGAG
The DNA here is from genome assembly GCA_038242035.1 of Actinomycetales bacterium. Lineage (GTDB taxonomy): Bacteria > Actinomycetota > Actinomycetes > Actinomycetales > Micrococcaceae > Arthrobacter_M. The sequence goes on along the minus strand of JBBSSN010000021.1, from coordinate 8,443 downwards.
GAGCGTGGGGTCAGCGATGCCCAGGCGCGGCGGGTGCTGGTGTCCGAATTGCCGGATCTGATAGACCCGATGGAAAAAATGCTCCTCTATTCTTGGCGCCGTCAGCTTAATGCGGGCGTGCAGCGCCTTGCCGTCCGGGCCCAAGCCGGTCTGGATTCGAGTGCCGAAGGCCGGCATGGGGCCGAGGACGACGCGCCGCTGCCGCTGGCGCGTGCCGTCGGTTTCGCCGATCTGGTCAGTTACACCAGCCTGTCGCGGCGAATGAATGAAAAGACACTCGCCAAACTGGTTCAGCGCTTCGAAAACAAATGTGCGGAAATCATTTCCGTGGGCGGCGGGCGCTTGGTCAAGACCATAGGCGACGAAGTCCTTTTCAACTGCGAAACGCCGGTGGCCGGAGCGGAGATTTCCTTGGCCCTGGCGGAAGCCATGGCAGCGGACGATTTTCTGCCGGAGGCCCGCGTATCCATGGTGTGGGGCCGTGTTCTCTCCCGTCTGGGCGATATCTACGGACCCACGGTGAATCTGGCTGCCCGGCTGACGGCTCTGGCGGAGCCCGGTACCGTGCTGATCGATTCCACTACCGCTGCTGCCCTCAATTCCGATGAGCGCTTTGTCTTGATACCTCAGGAAGTTCAGGAGGTCCGTGGTTTCGGCGCCATCCACCCGGTAATCCTGGCCCGAGGTCAGGGAACGGGGCTCGTCGTCGACTAATGTGACCCTGGCCCGACGTTTCACAGCGCCGGAAGTCCTGGCTGGCACGCCGCTGCGGCGGGGCCGTCGCATTGGCGCCAAGAGGTGGCTGGGTCCCAACAGTCCTGCTGAGCCCTCACAACAGGACTGTTGCTGGTGTGTGCCGGCCTTGCCGCCGTCGTGCTCGTTAGTGTTTCGGGAAGGCCCAGACCCCCAGCGGTTGATCCGGCCGCGATGTCGCCGCCGGCGGCCATTCTGATTGGCGGTGATGTTCCGCCCATACAACGTATTTAGGCCACAGCCGGCAGCGGCGGCGCCAGCTGGAACTGGGCTAATCCGGACGCCCTCGACGGTGACACCTACCTTTGGGCCTCCGTCGGCACGGTGCACGCCAGCCGGTTCGAGCCGACCAGGACGGCAACGGATAATTCGACGGGAGCGCCGTTTTTGCCGCGCAGTGTGCCCGAAATTTCGTAGAGTGATAACAGCGCGCTCTGCTGCAGAGATCCGGAGCACCCGCCGAACGGCCGTATATCCGTGAAAGAACAGGACGAAAACTTACCTCATGGCCCCTCAGCGCAAACTCGTCAATGCCTTCGTGGTCCAACGATTGAGCAGTAGAATCCCGGACACCTTACCCCCGGCTGCGCCGGATGCACCCGCAGGCGGCGGCCCGGGGGCACGATCTGCCGCACCGGCGGTCATGAACCACATTGCGGGCCCGGTAACGGTCGCTTCGGCAGCCGTCGCCGGAGAAGGCGTTGACCAACTGATCGACTACGCCGGTTCGGGCCGCTTGATTTCCAGGATGCAAGTGCTTTTGCGCGTTGACCCCGGGGGTGTCCGGGCGATGGACAGGAATTCCACCAATGACAGCGCCATTACCGTGCCCGGCTGCGTCCGGATGCCTCTCACGCAGCGGCATCCAGCGCTGGCTGCACTCGGCTCAACGGTGAATTTGGGCGCCCGGCATTTTGTCGGTGGACGCGCATGAGCGGTCGCGACGGGGTTGGAGCTATCTGCCTCACCGCCGGCCACTGCACGGATATTGGGCTGCGGCGGCAGGTCAACGAAGATTCTTTCCTGGCCCGCAGCCCGCTCTTCGCCGTCGCAGACGGAATGGGCGGTCACGAGGCCGGCGAAGTCGCGAGCCGCCTTTGCATCGAGGCACTGGCCGGCCATCCGGGCCTGTCTTCGAATGCGGAAAAGATTACGGCGGCGGATCTGCAAACGGCCTTGGAGCTGGCCGATGCTCGGATCCGGCAGGAAACGGGAGGCCGGGCCGGTACCACCGTATCCGGGGTCGTGCTGGTAGAGGAGTCCGGGCAACCGTACTGGTTGTTCTTCAACGTGGGGGATTCTCGCTCCTACCGGCTGAGCCCAAATGGGCTGCAGCAGGTGAGCGTGGACCATTCCGAGGTGCAGGAACTGGTGGACCTGGGACAGATCACCGCCGAGCAGGCGATAGTTCACCCGCGGCGCCATGTCGTAACGCGGGCCCTGGGTGCGGGAACGCAGAACATGGCTGACTTTTGGCTGACCCCGGTGGAGGTATCTGACCGGATCCTCATCTGCTCTGACGGACTCACCGGCGAGGTGAGGGATGACCGGATCCGGGCAATCCTGCAGGCCATACCCGATCCCCAACAGGCCTGCGAAGAGTTGGTTCAGGCCGCCCTTCGCTCCGGCGGCCGGGACAATATCACCGTCATCGTCCTGGACGCAGCGCGACCACCGGCCGCGAACCGGCTTCCGGACGCGGAGCAGCCTGACGATCAGGACGGGTTGGGGGAGACGTTGCCGCGGTCCGCTGCGGCCAATCCTGAAGTCCATTGACCTTGGGTCAGGGGAGGACAGCGAATACACCTCTTCGTTCAGTCCTGTTCGCTCTTGGCCATTGCGATCCGGTAGGGAATGCGTCCTCCCGCCAACACCATGGCTGCTTGGCGTGGTGAGAGGCGGTGGCGCAGGATGATCCTGCGCTCGCCGAGTGTGGCTTCCACCTCCGGGCCGTGTTCCAGAGCTTCGCGAAGGCCCGCAAAGCCCATCGTTTCCCCTTGGCTGATGGCTTCGTAGTCGTCCGGATTGGTGAATTCCAGGGCGAGCACGCCGAAATTCGCTAAATTCTGCCAGTGAATCCGGGCAAAGGACTTTGCGATCACCATCCGCAGCCCCAGATAGCGCGGCGCGATGACGGCATGTTCACGGGAGGAACCCTGGCCGTAGTTTTCCCCGGCAACCACCAGATGGCTCGGCCCGGCATCTCTGGCCCGGTCGGGATAACTGTCATCGATCTGGGAAAAGGCGAATTCGGCTATTTTGGGGATGTTGCTGCGGAATGGCAAAACGCGGGCGCCAGCTGGCAGGATTTCATCCGTAGAGACGTTATCGCCCATCTTCAGCAACACCGGCATCTCGAGGTCATCGGGCAGTCGATCAAAACTGGGGAGGGATGAAATGTTCGAGCCCTTCACCAGCTTCACCTTGGCCGCTTCCGCGGGTGGCAACGGTGGCAGCAGCATGGCCGTGTTGATGCTTGCAGTCTTGGGCAGCACCGGCCGTACATAGTCAAAGCCCAGCTCCCGGGGGTCGGTAATGACCCCGGTGAGGGCGGCCGCGGCTGCCGTTTCGGGCGAACAGAGCCAGACGGCGTCCTCCTTGGTGCCGGACCGGCCCGGGAAATTCCGGGGGACCGTGCGCAGACTATTGCGCCCGGTTGCCGGAGCCTGGCCCATTCCGATGCAGCCCATGCACCCGGACTGGTGGATCCGGGCCCCGGAGGAGATCAGCTCAAAGAGCCAGCCGCCCCGGGTCAGATCCGCCAGAATTTCCCGCGAGGTGGGGTTGATGTCCACCGAGACCCGCGGACTGCTCTGGCGCCCGCGCAGCGTCTCGGCGACCACCGCGAAGTCCCGCAGACCGGGGTTGGCTGAGGAGCCCACCACCACCTGGTAAACCTCTTCGCCGGCCACTTCCCGCACCGGAACCACATTTCCCGGCGACGACGGCTTGGCGATCAGCGGTTCCAGGCGGGACAAATCAATGCTGTCCTCGACGTCATAAGCGGCCCCCTCATCGGCAAGGATTTCACGGAAGTCCTCGGCCCGGCCCACCGATATCAGATAGTCCCGCACCGCGCCGTCACTGGGAAAGATGCTGGTGGTGGCGCCCAGCTCAGCGCCCATGTTGGCAATAACGTGGCGGTCCATAGCCGTCAGTGATGCCAGTCCCGGTCCGTGGTATTCCACGATGCGCCCGACACCGCCATTGACATCGTGGCGGCGAAGCATTTCCAAAATAATGTCCTTGGCCGAGACCCAGTCCGGCAGCTCGCCGGTCAGCTCGATGCCCCAGATCTGCGGCATCTGGATGTAGAGCGGATCCCCGGCCATCGCCATCGCCACCTCCAGACCGCCGACGCCGATGGCCAGCATGCCGATGGCTCCCGCGGCGCAGGTGTGCGAGTCCGAACCAACCATGGTGGCGCCCGGGCGGCCAAACCGTGCCTGATGCACCGGGTGCGAGACGCCGTTGCCGGGTTTGGAGAACCACAGGCCGAACCGCTGGGCGGCGGACTGGAGGAACAGGTGGTCCTCGGGGTTCTTTTCATCGGTCTGCAAGAGGTTGTGATCCACGTACTGCACCGAGAGCTCGGTCTTGACCCTGTCCAGTTCCAGGGCCTCCAGCTCCAGCATCACCATGGTGCCGGTGGCGTCCTGGGTCAGGGTCTGGTCGATGCGAAGTGCGATCTCCGCACCGACAGTCATTTCCCCGTCCAGAAGATGCTCGCTGATGAGCTTTTGCGCAACATTTTGTGCGCCTTCCCTGGTTGCCTTCGGTGTCACGGCTTGCTCCGTTTCCTCGGTATGTCTACCTGTGCCCGTCCTTGAGACCATGCTAGGCCTGATTCCTGGTCCCTGCCCAGCACCGCATCCAACGCGGTTTCCTGCCAGACTTGGACCATGCCTGACGTCACACTGACCCTTCCACGCGGCGTTGCCATCCTGCGGCGCGCCACCGCCGCGGACCTGCCGGCGATTGTCGGGCTGCTCGCGGATGATCCCATCAGCAGGTCCCGCGGCGATGCCGGTGGTTCCGAGAACCTGCCCGCGTTGGAAAAGGCTTTTGCCGCCATCGATTCCGACCCGGCCCAGCAGCTTCTTGTCGTCGCTGGACCATCCGGAGACCTTGTCGCCACCATGCAGCTGACCGTTATTCCGGGGCTGGCCCGCGCCGGCGCCTCCCGATTACAGATTGAGGCCGTTCGCGTCCGGACCGATATGCGGGCACGGGGGATCGGCGGCGCCATGATTGGTTGGGCCCTCGACGCCGCTCCCGCCCTCGGAGCCGGGCTGGTCCAGCTGACCTCGGATGCGGCGCGGGTCGATGCCCACCGCTTTACGAAACGCTCGGTTTCACCGCCTCGCACATTGATTTTAAGTACTCCGTGGCAACAAAATCCTGAGATTTCTTTGGTGCGTCTCCATCCGGAGTGGCCGCTGTACACAGGCGTAGAAAGTATTTCTAAAAACTTTTCCACAAACTGCCGGAACGGGTCTCCTTCGGAGCCTAAATGTCCGTGCCTGGTTTTAGCGTTAATACATGGAAAGCACCGAGGATTCTACGGTCGGCTGCCGCGGCTGGGCGGGGCGGTTAAGCGCTCTGCCTGATCATCTCTCCCGTGTTGCCGCGGTGGCGAACGGTCAATTTTCCGGGCTGAGCGACGACGAGGTAGCCAGCTGCGCGCAGGTGCTGGCGCGGGTGTCCCGGTTGCTCGATGGGCTGAAGGTTCTCGCGGCCGGCGAGCTGGCGGGGCGGGTGCTGGCCGGGCGGTTTGATGCTACCGGTGCGGCCTCACCCGGGGATTATTTGTGTCAGAGCCTGCTGATCGGCGGGGCGGAAGCTGCCCGTCGCCTGACGCTTGCACATGCGGTACTGCCCGGGACGGGTTCCATCACCGGAGGGCGAGTTGCCCGCGAAGGAAGGCATTCGGTTTTGCCGCCCCCGTCGCGGTCTGGTCTCGTTCAGGGGCCATATGACGACGCTCGACTATGAGGAACTCATCACAGCCGTGGACACCAGCACCAACCCGCGCAGCACCGTCAACCAGGCAGCGCATCGTGTGGCGAAAAAGACCGCGGCCGCTGCGGCTGGTACTGGGTCAAAAGGAGACGCCGGCGCCGGATCAATCGTCGATGCGGGAGGGGGCGACGACGGCGACGGCAGTTTGGGCGGCGTGGGAACCGCAGGATCGGGCTGGGACGATGCCCGGCCTGATGGCTGGTAAACGAACACGAACACGAACACTGACCTGGCTGCCGGCGCAGCCGCGGAAACCGGTCCGGTCAACGGCGCGGCCGCGTCTCGGAACTGCTTTTCGGGGGATCCCGCCGTGAAGGACAGGCGGACCCGGGCACAGTGGGCTCGGCCCTATTGCAGCACAGCGGGCCGGTGCCGGTGAAGTGGATCCGCAAAACGGCCTGCGATGCCGGAATCATTCCTGTGCTGATGGGAGCGCGTGGAGAAATCCTGGATGTTGGACGCTCCCAGCGGACGGTGCCGCGTGCGATCCGCCGTGCCCTGCATGCAAGGGACAAGGGCTGCGCCTTCCCTGGCTGTACCCGTCCGACACGCTGGACCGAGGCACATCACGTCATCCCCTGGCTCTTCGGCGGGGAGACGTCCGTGGCCAACTGCTGTCTTTTGTGCTCCTTCCATCATCATCTGATTCACCGTCAGGAGTGGGAGGTGACCATGACCGGCGGCGTTCCCTGGTTCATTCCGCCGGCAACGCTCGACTGCCAGCGCAGACCTCGACGAAACTATTACCACGACGCGCCGCTGCGATGGGGCAAGATGGAACCGTGAGCCAGGGGCAGGACAAAGCTGCCCTCTCGGCACATCAAAAACCCAGGTGACAATGCCTGCGGACCCGGCCCGTCCGGCGTCGCCCTGACGCACCACGCGCTCAGGCGGCAGACGGCCGCCAGCCCGGTCAGCAGCATCCCCAGCACAGACGCCGGGTAGGGCGCCGCACGGGATCACGAACTGAAATGAGGGAATGAATCATGACACAACAACTCCAGGGCCGGGCAGCCCTCGTGACGGGGGCCGCCAGCGGTATCGGGGAGGCAATCGCCAGAGCATTTGCCGCAGAAGGCGCACGCGTGATCGTTGCCGATCTCAACGGCGACGCTGCGGCAGAGGTGGCGTCGGATATCGGCGGCGAGGCGTGGACCATTGACCTCACCGACCGGGCGGCGCTTCTGGAACGCCGGCTTGACGTCGACATCGTGGTGAACAATGCCGGCTTCCAGCACGTGCGGGAAATACAGGACTTCGACCCGGACACGTTTCACAAGATTCTCGTACTCATGGTCGAGGCGCCCTTCCTGCTGGTCCGTTCGGCGCTGCCGGCAATGTACGACCGAGGTTTCGGCCGAATTATCAATATGTCAAGCGTTCACGGGCTCCGGGCGTCAGCGTTTAAGAGCGCTTATGTGACCGCTAAGCATGCCTTGGAAGGGCTTTCGAAGACCATCGCTCTGGAAGGTGCTGAGCATGGCGTCACCAGCAACTGCATCAACCCCGGATATGTGAACACGCCGCTCGTGCAAAAGCAGCTCGCTGGCCAGGCACGAGCCCACAACATCCCGGTGTCTGAGGTAGTTGAGAAGGTGTTACTCGAACACAATCCGATAAAACGTATGGTCGAGCCCGCCGATGTCGCTTCGCTCGCCCTCTGGCTGGCCGGGTCCCATGCTTCGATGGTGACGGGTGCCTCCTACTCCATGGACGGCGGATGGACGGCACAGTGACGAACCCTCGGTCGCATACTTGGGTCCGGGAGGCGGTGCCGGTTCTCGCCGCTGATCCCTGGCCGGGGACGATGTTGGAGGTTTCGCGGCAGTTGTCGGGCGGGCAGTTGTTGTTGGACGCGACGGGGTCTGAGCCGGAGAACCTGCGGATTACGACGGCGGCTGGGCCCGTGGGACTCCGGCCTTGCTGACTTTTACGCGTCAGGGCTATGGGATAGACGCGCCGTCAACGTACATGGAACGGATTGTTGCCGTGCGGTCGATGGTACTGGGTGGACCACTGTGTTGACCGTGAAATTGACTACCGTGAACTGACGGATATCCACGAAAAGGTGAGTCCAAATGCGCAATGACTGCGCACCCGCTGGGTCCGTGTCGGTGCCGTGAGGCAAGATAGAACCGTGAGTAAAGCCAAGGATATTGACGCTGACATTTCCGGCTCCGACGGTCGGGTAATTCCACCCGAGTCACTGCGCGAGGATTATGAGGTACTTGCCGATAAGGTGCGCACGTACCGCTTTGCCTATTACAACGACGACGCCCCGCTGGTTTCGGACGCGGAGTTCGACGCTCTGTATAGACGGCTCGAAGAAATCGAAGCGCTGCATCCGGAGCTGGTCACCAATGACTCGCCCACTCAGGAGGTGGGCGGCGACGTTTCCGCAGCCTTCACCGCCGTCGAACATCTGGCCCGGATGTACAGTCTGGAAGACGTCTTTTCGATCGAGGAACTGCAGGCGTGGCTGCGGCGCGCGGAAGGTTCCGTCGTCAAACTGGGGGCGCAGGCGCCACTGAAGTGGCTGACCGAGCTGAAGATTGACGGGCTGGCCGTGAACCTCTTGTACCGGGATGGAAAGCTGGTCCGGGCCGCCACGCGCGGGGACGGCAGCACGGGTGAGGACATTACCCACAATGTGGCAACGATCAAGGAC
>JBBSSN010000020.1:0-16753 GCA_038242035.1 Actinomycetales bacterium | reverse complement strand
GGCGCTGCAGCAGGTGGCCCGCGAAGCTGGTCTTGCTTTGGTGATCGGCTCGACAAACTCCTCAAATTCACTGCGGCTCGTGGAGAAGGCCGAGCGGATGGACACCCCCGCCCATCTGATCGACGATGCGTCGGACATCTCCCTGCAGTGGCTCATCGGCGTCGACGTCATTGCCCTCACAGCCGGTGCGTCGGCGCCATCGGAACTGGTCGACTCGGTCATCGCGGCTTTGCGCGGCCTCGGACCGGTTGACGTCATCGAACGGCAAATAGCAGAAGAACACATCCAATTCACCCTACCGAAGGAGGTGCGGTAACCATGACCGTGCCAATGCGTCAGAATCTGCGGATGGCCGCCTATCTGGCCACTCAGAAGATCAAAGGTACCAAGAAGTTTCCGCTGCTGGTCGAGCTAGAGCCATTGTTCGCCTGTAACCTGGGCTGCGCCGGGTGCGGCAAGATCCAGCATCCGGCGGACCAGTTGCGCCGCCGGATGCCGGTGGAGCAGGCCCTCGCTGCGATCGAGGAGTGTGGCGCCCCAATGGTCTCAATTGCCGGGGGCGAGCCGCTGATGCACCCCGAAATCGACACCATCGTCAACGAGCTGGTGGTGCGGAAGAAGTTTGTGTATCTGTGCACCAACGCGCTGCTGGTGCGCAAATGGTGGAATAAGTTCAACTTCACCCCCTCGCCGTATTTCGCCTTCACCATTCACCTCGATGGTCTGCGCGAACGGCACGACAAGTCCGTCTGCCAGGACGGTGTCTTTGACGAAGCCGTGGAAGCGGTTCGATGGCTCAAGGAGCGCGGGTTCCGGGTCACCACTAACACGACGATCTTCAACACGGATACGCCGGCCTCCATTATCGACGTGATGAACTTTCTCAATGACGATCTCAAGGTCGATCAGATGATGATCTCGCCCGCCTACGCCTATGAGAAGGCCCCCGACCAGGAGCATTTTCCGGTGGTGGCCGAGACGCGGGAGCTGTTTTCCAAGGCATTTGCCGGCGGTAACCGCAAGCGGTGGAGGCTGAACCATACGCCCCTGTTCCTGGACTTCCTGGAGGGCAAGCAGGATTACCAGTGTACGGCGTGGGGCATCCCCAGCTACTCGCTGTTCGGCTGGCAGAAGCCCTGCTATCTGATGTCGGACGGCTATGCCAAGACGTACAAGGAGCTGATCGAAGAAACCGAGTGGGAGAAATACGGTCGCGGCCGCGACGACAGGTGCGCAAACTGCATGGCGCACTGCGGCTACGAGCCGACCGCGGTGATGGCGACGATGGGATCCCTGCGCGAATCGCTCCGCGCCATGCGCGGCTAAGGGCGGCGTCGGGCGGCCCGCGGGATATCCGGAGTCCATCGACCTCGGAAGGTCCATGGCGCCCTGTCCGAAGATCCCCCTGCGCACGGCAGAACCGTTTGTTATGCGCCTTGTTTGTGGTCCGGCCGCTGATCAACCCCAGCGCCCGGCAAAGCGGGCATACGTCTGCGGCGCGCAGGCCTGGACCGCGATCGGCAGGCGAAGCCAGCCGGGAACCACCACCTGCACCCGGTCGTTCACCAGCGCGGACTTCACCGCAGCGGCAACTCTCGACGGCGGTACCGGACGGGGAAAGCGCCGCTGGTAGGCAACGCCGCGGCGGTTGAAGAAGTCCGTGTCCACCACGCCAGGGATCACCGTTGTCACGCCAATTCCGCTGCCCGCCAGCTCGACGCGAAGACTTGAGGCATACGTGCCAAGGGCGGCCTTGGACGCGGCATAGGCTGCTTCCCCCGCCACCCCAAGGACGCCCGCAATCGAGGTCACGAAGACCAGTTGGCCGCCGCCTTTGCGCACCATTCCCGGCAGCAGGGCCTGCGAAAGTCCCATTGGCGCCAGAAGGTTCAGCCGGAGCAGCCGATTGTCCTCGTCCTGCCCGCTATCGTCCTGACGTGCGGCGGCGCCCTGGTTCCCGCCGCCCGTGGCCTGACTGCCGCCGTCGTGCCGGGTTTGTCCGAGCACCGTGCCAACCTTGCCCATGCCGGCGCAGTGCACCACCACGTCCGGGGTTCCGGTGGAGATCGCGGCGCCGACTATCCGCTCGATACCGCCGGCCTCGACGAGGTCGGCGGCAACGGCGTCCCCTCCGGTCAGCGCGGCGATCCGACCGAGCCGGGCGGTATCCGTGCCGGTGAGCAATAGCCTGCAGCCGGCGTGCGCCAGTGTCTCCGCCACGGCCCAGCCGATGCCCGATGACGCGCCGGTGACAAGTACCCGTGCTCCGGCAAGTTTCATACAACGAATGGTATCTTCACTGAGCCTCCGGCAGGTCGGAGCTCTCCCCGCGTATATGTGCCCCGACCTCCTGGGACCGCCTGGCCAGGAGCACTATGCCGGCAACCATCACCAGCAACGCGAGCACTTCAATGGTAATCCGCCAAGGACCGCCGCTCAGCGACTCACCCAACCACAGGGCACCCACAATGATGGACACGATGGGGTCACCGACGGTAATGACCGTCACCGCAATGGAGCCGACAACCCCGGCCTGGAACGCATTCTGGTTGAGCAGGAAACCGGCCGGTCCGAGGACAATCACCGCATAAAGCTGCCATTGGCTCAGCAGCGTGGACACGTCGCTGGTGACCACGCTGCGGACCAGTCCTGCGGTCACCCCGTAGCAGACCGCGGCCGCCACGGCGAGCGCAATCGACCGCATGGTCGAGGACAGCCGTACGGCCAGCAGCACACACACGGCGACAATCGCGGCCAGGACGGCGGCGAGCGGCCACACTGCGCCGGTGAAGTGGGACTGCCCTTGACTGGGGCGGGCCGCCAACAGGAACGCGCTGATGCCTGCTATCGTCAGAAGCGCGGCACCCACTAGCGGCCAGTCCGGGGACCGGTGCATCATTTTCGCCGCGATGGCCAGGTAAAACAACACCTGGCTCGCGAGGATCGGCTGCACCAGGCCCAGCGGACCGAAGCCAAGGGCTGTGACCTGCAGAGCGAAACCGAGCGCCCCGAGAATTACGCCCCAGCGGAACGCCGGGATCCGGATCAGATCAAAGAGCAGCTGCGGACGCAGCGGACCGCTCGGAGGCGCCTGGCGGCTGGCACGGTGCTGGAGCAGACCGGCTGCTCCGAACGATGCCGAGGCGCCGATGGCGGGGAGGACGGCAAAGAGTTCCACGGTCTGCATGTTAACCGCTCCGGTATCCCGGGGCGGCCACCCCGCTGGCACTTTCGCTGACGCCCGCTGCGGCGGCCTGCATCGCCGACTCAAAAGCGTCCGCCACGGAGGCGGTGACGGCGGTACGGTCCAGGCCCAATGCCGGATCGAAATATACGCCCACGCCGATGGTATCGCCGGCGAGGACCGCGCCAACGGTAAGCGGTACGCCGTCCGTCAGCGGCAGCACCGGGTACATGGCCCGCACGCGCGCGCCGGCACACCACCGCGGACCTCGTGCCCCCGGCATATAAGTGACGATCGAATTGAAAAATCTTCGCGTGTAAGCCAGTCGGGCGAACCGGGCGTGCACGGCTGCCGGCAGCCGTCCTGCCAGCTGCATAACCAGCTGTGCGGCCTCGGCCTCGCCGTGCCGAGTGCTTCGGCGAAGCTCGGTCTGCACCAGTGAAACCCGCTGGGCCGGGGTCATCGGCCCCACCGGGAGATCCAGTGCGGCGGCGCCCGTCCAGTTGCCGAAAACGCGGTCCAGCCGGGGCGCACGCATGGCGACCGGAACCATTACCCGTAACGTCGCGGCGTTGTCCCGCGGGCCGTTGTGCGGCATACCCTTCGACTGCAATTCATCCTGTGGTCTTTCCTGCAGCCTGCCGGTCCGCAACAACCCGGCCGGTCCCAGTACCCGCCCAAGTCCGTCGGTGATAATAGACAGCACGAGTTCGTGCGGCTGGGCATGCAGGGAACGTGCCGCTGTCCGCAGCTGGGCCGCCGGCAGCGGAACCGCGACAAACTGCCGCCCCGGCCCGGCAATACCATCCCGGTTCAGGACAGCATGAGGTGGGCCTCCTCGGCTCGCCAGGCTCCATAACCCGCGGGCAAGCAGCCCCGCATCGCGGAGGACCCGGGCCGGTGTCCGTGGTGGCGAGGAGGAAATCGCGCCCGTGCGCTCGCGCAGCCTGTCCTCCGGCGCCGCAGTGAGCAGGCGGTCGAGCAGACCGAGCGCGGACACCCCGTCCCCCAGCGCATGGTGCATTTTGACGGCAAGCACCGCCGTGCCGTTGGCCCGGCCACGGACCAAGAGCATCTGCCAAGGGGGCCGGTCCGCGGGCAGAGGTCTGGACCAAAATCCATCAACCACCACCGCTATCTCCGTCTCCGTTGCCGACGGCGCCACTACGGCCTCGAAGACGTGCTCGTCGATGTTCAATTCCTCCTGCAGTGTCCAGCCCGCCCGTGGGCTGCGCTCCAGCCGGCGGCGCAGGGAGGGCAGACCGCGGGCCGGTCCCGCCAAGGCCTGACGGAGCGTCCGCACGTCAAGTGCACGGTCGGGTCCGACGGCGTCCAGGCTGAGGACCGCTCCGATTTCCTGGCGCACGTCGTCGGATTCCACATGCGTGAAAAACTCGTCCGCGGCACGCATCGGCCAGGGCTGCCCGGGCCGCGCCGGGTCCGGACGGGGTGCAGCCAGCCTGGTCAGGACCGATGGCAGATCCCGCACCTTCCCACGTTCGCCCGCCTTACGCTCCAGGTCTTCAAACGCCTCCCGGTCGGCCACGCCGGTCCGGATGTAGTCCCTCAGGCGTTCCTCATTGGCACAGATATCGGCGAGCCCGCTGACCACCATGAGTTGGGCATTTGCCGCACCGTGCGCCGCGATCGGGCGGCACATCAGGATCGGCCTGGCGCAGGCCAGTGCTTCAAGCGCAGAGGCGCCACCGGCATTGCTAAGGACCAGGTCCGCCGCACGCACGTAGTCCGCCATGCTGTCCGTCCAGCCCAACGCCAGCAAACGTCCTGCAGGCATACCGAGGTTTTCCAGCCGGATTCGGCTGGCGGTGTTGCGCCCACAGGCGGCTACCACCTGCACGTCTGGAGCGGCTTCGAGCAATGTCCGGACTATGGCCTCCACATCACCGAACGCATAGGCGCCGCACGTCACCAGTACCACGAAGGCGTCAGACTGCAGGCCCACTTTTGCGCGGGCCTCATTCCGGTCCCCCGGCACGAACGCTCCGATCACCGGCGGAGAACATGCCTCGACGACGGCGCCCGGTTCGGCCGCTTGGCCATGCGGCACAGACACCTCATGCATCACGAAGTTGGCATCGATGTCGCGGTAAATCCAGAAGGGATGCGGGGCAAAATCGGAGACCCAGGCGCCGCACGGTATGGACAAGCCACGGTGGCGGCGCAACCAAGCCAGGCCCGAAGTCGCCAGCGGGTATGTCGACAGGATCAGGTCCGGATCAAATTTATCGATATGCCGAGCCAGGCGGACCGCGCACCAGCCGCCGGTGAAGGCCTTCGAGGCGCGGGCGAACCACTGATGCCGCCACAACGACGAATAAAAAAATTCGTAAAGCCAGGGCGTCGTCTCAACGTTCGCCACGTAGATACCGCGAAAGAGCCGGCCAATTCCCGGACCCAACAAATCATCAAGGGTATCCAACCGCCGGATTTCACTTCCCGCCCAGAGCGCGCGTACGGCCTCTTCCAGTCCTGCCGCCGTGGCATCGTGACCGCCGCCCATACTGGCCGATAGGGTAAGGACCCGCCGCGCCGAACTCTCCCCAGCGATCGTCTCTTGGGGGTCGGAGTACCCGCGTAGTTCCGCCATGGTGCGATACTATCCCTTCCCTTCGGCCGCCGGTACCCTTCCCCGCCGTTGACTCGGAGCCCAAGTCGGGGCAATATCCAAAGCATGGCGACGAACCCGCCTGACCACAAGGATGCTGCGGACTCCGTGCACGAGCCCGGAAAATCCGCGCGGTCCGGACGATACACTCGGCTCAGGCTCTCGATCGGCCGGCACCCCTCCGATCTGATCCGAATCGTGGTCGCCGCCGCTGTGCTGCTGGGGTGCAGGTACATTGCCCAGACGCCCGGCACCAACCCCGTTGAAGCGGCCATTGCGTCCCAGATCCAGCAGCTGCCCAGCAGGCTGCTCCGCGGTGCCGAGGTGTTCAGCTGGCTGGGATGGTGGCCGGGGATCGTCGCCGCGGTCGCGGTGGCCCTCTATCTCAAGCGCCTTCGGCTGGGCCTGGCATTGGCGTCATCGGGCGCCGCCAGTTGGGTTCTCGCCGTCGTCCTTGGCTGGACACTGCTCCCGCGCCACGTCCCGGGTGGCCTCTTGCGCGGTCCCGGCCCCAACGGCTTCGATTTTCCCGACGCCCGGACGGCGGTTGTTGCCGCGCTTGCTTCGGTTGCCGGACCATATCTGGGGCGTGCCACGGGGAACGTTGGCTGGGTCCTCGTAGTGCTGGTGGCGGCGACCAATGTATTCCTCGGACATAGTCTGCCGGTGGGCGCGTTTGCCGGTGCCGTACTGGGCTGGGGCACGGGTGCGCTGTTCCACATTATGCTCGGGGCTCCGGGGCGCCGGACCTCAGAACCGGTGGTCCGGCTTGCGCTCGAGCAGGCGGGGATCACCGGAGCGCGGATTCTCGCGGTACACAGGGGCGTGTTTCGCCCCCGGGAATATGAGCTGCTCAGCCCGGACGGAAACCGGCTGCAGATGAAAATCGTCCGGCGGCTGAACCGGCGGGCCGGACCGCTGTATAAGCTCCGACGCACCCTTGCGTCCCTGGAGGTCGAGAATGATCCGCGCCTGTCAACTCCCCGTCACGAGGTGGAGCACGAGGCCTATATCACCCTGCTGGCCGAGCGTGCCGGCGTTGGCACGCTGCCGGTCGTTTTGGCCGGCGAGATAGAGCACGGACCGCCGTATCTGATCCGCCGTGATGTCCAAGGGCGCCCGCTCTCCAGCCTCGCGGCCGGTGACGTCAGCGATACGTTGCTCGACGAACTCTGGGCCAACGTCCGGGCCCTGGGAGACGCTCACATTACGCACCACGACCTGCGGGCGCAGAACATCCTAATTGACAACGAAGGCCATCCGCACATCACCGACTTCACGTTCAGCCGGATTGGCGGTCCGGTCGAACAGCTCTGGCAGGACGCCGCGGAGATGCTGGTATCCGTGGCCGCAGTGGTCGGCACCGAGCGCGCGGTCGAGAGCATCCATCGCTGTCTGCCGGTGCCGGTCCTGCGGGGCACGCTTCCCCATCTGCAGCGTCTGGCACTACACCGGAGACTTCGCCGTCAGCTCCCTTCCGAACGATACTCACTGGCCCAACTACGTGAAACACTCGCCGAGCGGATCGATGCGCCGATTCCGTCTTTTCGATTGCCGATCCGTCCGACCACTGTCCTCGTCCTGCTCGTGGGTGGCTTAGCCATCTATCTTGTGCTGCCGGAGCTATCCAGCATTGACCAGGTGTTGGTGCTGGTGGACCGCGGCGACCGGCTGTGGCTCGCCGTCACCGTTGTGATCGGCTTTTTGGCCATTCTGGCCTCGGCCATCTCGGTGCTCGGCTCCAGCCCCCGACGGCTGCCGGTGTGGAAGACGATCGCTGTCCAGATCGCGGCGGCCTTCACCGGCCGGACGACGGCGGCGGGCATCGGCTTCTACCGAATCAACTGGGTATTCCTGGAGCGTTCGGGTCTGCGCGGCACCTACGCCGTGGCCGTTATTGCCTTGAACCGGGTGGTGATGGGCCTGGTGAGCGCCGTGGGCACAGCCCTGGGAATTATCATCATCGGAACCGCCGTTCCCATCAGCACGGATGCGATTCCGCTTGGCTGGCCTGTGCTTGCCGGGGCCGCGGCGCTAGTGGCCGCTGTGGTGCTGTTCCTCGGATCCCCGTTCGGGCGGCGCCGGATCCTGCGGCCCGGGATGACCCGCGGCCGCGAAATCCTTCGTGAGCTGCTGCCCGCTCTCCGCCAGCCGCTTAGGGCCGTCCAGCTCCTGGGCGGCTGCATCGCGTACCTGCTGCTTTCGGCTGCCGGCCTGGCCACAACGTTGGCTGCTTTCACGCCGGGCTTTCCCCTGCTTCCGGTACTGGCCGTCTTTGTCGTGGGCTCCACGCTGGGCCAGCTGGCCCCCACCCCGGGCGGCCTGGGTACTGTCGAGGCGGCTGTCATCGCCGGACTGACGGCGATAGGCGTGGCTCCGGCCAATGCGGTGGCAGCGGTGCTCACCTCGCGCGTGCTGACCTACTGGCTGCCCGTGCTTCCCGGAATTGTGGCCTTCCGGATTCTTCAGCATTATAAGGTAATTTGAGCGGGACACAGCAGCTGGGCGAAACGAGGAGCCATGCGGGTCAACAAGGCGCGGAAGTCAGGGAATGGACTGCGCGGACAAGCCCGGACCCCGCCCGCGGCCACTGCGCCGGCGAAAACCGGATGGCTGTCCATTGTGCAGATGAAGACGTTCCGGACGGGTCTGGTCGGCACATTGGGCGTTGGCGTCGGTATTCTCATCTGGGGAGCGGTCTCCTCCCTCAGCACCGTCCTGAGCTACATCGGGATTTCCCTGTTCATCGCCCTTGGGCTTGACCCCATCGTCAGGTGGCTGGAAAAGTGGCGCCTCCCGCGCCCCGCAGCCGTCGCCGTGGTCCTCGCAGGCCTGTTGGCTGCCGTCGCCGGTCTCCTGTTCCTGGTCATTCCCCGCATCATCGGTCAGACCCGGAGTCTGATCGAGCAGGTTCCAACCCTTGTGGCCCAGGCCTCCGCGAGCGACTGGGTCCGGCAACTGCAGCAGCTGCTCGGCGGCTTCCTGGACGTAAACGCGCTGGTCAGCAGCGCTGGCACCTTTCTGAGTAATCCGGCAAATCTGGTAGCCATTGGCGGAGGCCTGCTGTCGGTAGGTGAAGGTGTGGCCGGCGGCGCGGCCGGACTACTCATCACAGTCGTCCTCACCCTCTATTTCGTCGTCTCCCTGCGCGGCATGAAGCGGGCCCTGTACCAGCTGGTGCCCGCCAGCCGGCGGAAAAAATTCGCTGAGGTAACCGAGGACATTTCGAGGGCGGTGAGCAGCTACGTCATCGGACAACTTATCCTCGCCGTGCTCAATGGCGTCCTCTCCGCGATCGTCCTGACCATCGTCGGTGCCCCCATCCCGTTTCTGCTGGCCCTGCTCGCCCTGATCGGTGCTCTCATTCCCCTGGTGGGGACCGTCATCTCCGCGGTGATCATCACCTTGGTCTGCCTGATCGCGTCGCCGCAGACGGCACTGATCGTCGGTATTTACTATTTGATCTACATGCAGGTGGAGGCCTACATTCTCACTCCGCGGATCATGAACCGGGCCGTTTCGGTCCCAGGATCACTAGTGGTCGTTGCCGCCATAACCGGCGGCACGCTGGCAGGCATCCTCGGCGCTCTGGTGGCCATACCCATTGCCGCATCCGCCCTGATCATCATTCACAAGGTCGTCATTCCGCGGCAGAACGGGCTCTGATGTGGGTTTCCGCGTTCGTATTCCCGCCCGGACCCTGTGCTGGGGGCGACCGCTGTACGACTGCGGGGTGCTCACAACCGCCGGGCGTTATCCTGAGAACACGGGGGATGCTTTGGCCGAGGAAATCAGGACCGGCGTGCCCGTTGTGGAGCTGGACCCTCCTGCGTGGCCGTGTTCCACGACGAGCTCTTGAACATGATGCCCAACGATGAGAATGCACGGCGCCTCTGCACCGAGACATAAACTCCCGCTGAGCTGCTGGCTAAGTATGCGCCGGGACGGGCTGTACCGGCACTATCCGGGAAAGGCGCCGGTGCAGGTGGACTGCCACTAGGCACCTTTTCGGCCCTTCCGGTCGGCCGGGATGCCAGCTCATCGTTTGAAGTCCACGTTGTTTGGGCACCGCTCCTACTAGGATAAAAAGCCAGATCCCGCAATGAAAGGCTTCCACCGAATGAGTGACCAGGCGCGGCGTAAACAACTCGGCGAAAACGATGCCCCGGTCGAAGACGAAATCCAGGACTCGTTTACCCGGATCGTGGATGAGGGAGCCCAGCGGCTCAACCGCACCTGGGCGTCCGTCCTCATCACCGGGACCTTCGGTGGTCTGGAAATCGGCTCCGGTATCATGGCCTACCTCGCGGTAAAACATGAAACCGGCAGTTCCCTGTTGGCCGGCGTGGCCTTCAGCATCGGCTTCATTGCCCTGCTGCTGGCCAAGAGCGAACTCTTCACCGAGGGCTTCCTGGTGCCGATCGCCGCCGTCGCCGCCCGCGAGGCGAGTATCAGAAAGCTGGCAAAGTTGTGGGCGGGCACGCTCGTTGCCAACCTGGTCAGCGGCTGGGCCTTCATGTGGCTGGTCCTGCAGGCCTTCCCGGAATGGACCGGGACGGTCACGGAGTCCGCGTTGCATTTTGTCGGCACGCCGATGTCCGTGCAGAACATCTGCCTGGCCGTCCTGGGCGGCAGCACCATCACGCTGATGACCCGAATGCAGCACGGCACCGAATCCGACGTCGCCAAGATAGTCGCGGCCATAGCCGGCGGCTTCCTGCTCTCCGGACTGCCGCTGTTCCACTCGATACTGGATTCACTGCTGATCTTCGGCGCGCTTCACGCCGGCGCGCCCATCACCTACCTACAGTGGCTGGGATGGTTCGGCTACACACTGGTCTTCAACATCGCCGGCGGCCTGCTGCTGGTGACCGCGTTGCGCCTGCTGCGCAGCAAAGACCTGATTGAGGACCGGCGGCGGAAGTCCCCAGAGGACCCCGATGCGCCACGGTAAGGGGAACGAAATGCCCGTCGCAGCTGAGCTGAACCCGAAGACCGGACGAAGCGTCCGGTTCGGCTTCGCCTTTATCGGCGTCATATTAATAGCGGTGAATCTGCGGGTTTCCTTCGTCAGTGTCGGGCCTCTTTTGAGCGACATCAGTGCCGACTTGGGACTCTCCAGCACCGCTGCCGGCTTGCTCACCGGTTTGCCGTTGATCGTCTTTGCCCTCTTCTCTCCGATCGCTCCCGCGTTCGCGCGCTGGTTGGGATTGGACCGCGCGCTCTGGGCCTCTTTGCTGATCCTTGCCGCCGGGATTGTTCTTCGCTCGCTCCCGATCGTTGGCTACGTATGGCTTGGCACGGCACTGGTCGGTGTGGGCATCGCGTTCCTCAATGTTCTGGTGCCTTCGCTGGTGAAGCGCGACTTCCCGGACCGGGTCAGCCAGGTGACAGGAAGCTACACGGCCACGCAGGCAGCCGCGGCAGCCATCGGGACAGCGCTCGTTGTGCCGATCGCACAATCCTCTCCGGGAGGTTGGCGGCTGGCCTTGGGCATCTGGGTTGGGCTCGTCCTGATTGCGATGGCGTTCCTGCTGCCCTTCCTCCGGCGCCGCCCGGCCCCGGGGCGGAAATCGGGCCCGCACCGGGTCGCATATTTCTCGCCCTGGAAATCGGCTCTCGGCTGGCAGGTCACCGCCTTCATGGGACTGCAGTCCGTCTCGTTCTACGTCTTCATGGCCTGGCTGCCCAGCATTGAACACAGCCAGGGAGTTTCCGAAGCCGCGGCCGGGACACATCTGTCACTTTTTCTGCTGATCAACGTCGTGACCAGCTTCGCCGCCGGAGCCGTGCTGCATAGATTTCCCGATCAACGCCTCATCGCCCTGCTGAGCAGCATCCTCGTCTTCATCGCCTATGCGGGCATGGCCGCGGCGCCTGGATTAATGCTGCTCTGGATTATCTTCGGTGCCCTCGGCTGCGGAAGCCTCATCGTCGTCGCCCTGTCGTTGTTCAGTCTGCGCACCGTGCATCATTCGCAGGCCGCAGCCCTCTCCGGCATGGCCCAGTCGGTGGGGTACGCCGTGGGAGCGGCCGGCCCCGTCCTTTTTGGCGCGCTGCACGACTGGACTGGAGGCTGGACGCTGCCCCTGGCCGTTATCGCCGCGGCTATGGCAGCCCTCTGCGTCGCCGCGGTGTACTCCGGCCGCGACCGGATCATCGGGTCCGCGACAGCGAGCGGATTCCCGCTGATACGCTAAATGCCCAGCCGAGAATCCCGGCCAGAGCCACCCGCTCCGCAAGCCCGAGAAACGCCGGGGAGAAGCTGATGGATAGCCCAAGTGTTGACAGGCCGACGGCGCCGACGCCGGCACATATGGTGGCAGCCCGTGACGTCCGCAGCAGCGGTGGGTAGCGCCGAAGCCATTGCGTCAACACCGCAATTCCGGCCAAAGCGCTGACAAACCCGGTCCCCGCCACGACCAGGTGCACCATGCCGCCGGACGTAGCCATCGTTACCTCGGCGGCCGTGGCCTCAGTGCTGCGGATATCGGTAGGGATATCGGTAGGGATATCGGTAGGGATATCCGTAGGGAAGAAGGCCAGCACCGCGGACGATACTCCACCGATACCCAAAAGGGTGGCGCCGGTGGTCCTCATCCGCGACGCGTCGCCGGTCCCCAGCACGGCACGCGCCACGGCGAACGTCGTGACCGCGCGGCCCAGGAAATTCAGATTCATCACCCAGCCGTACGGTCCCACCGCCAGGTTGCTCTCGGCTTCACGGATCGGGCTGTAATGCGGCGGCAACCGCTGCAGTACGACGTCCACGCCTACATACGTGACGACGCCAGCCATCGCCGCAGCGCAATACCGCCGCCGTGCGCGGATGGCCGCAGTTTGGATCGTTGCAGCCCGGAGCGGTGGAACTGGGACGCGTTGCAGGATTTTCAGGGTGGCACCTCAGGTTGGAGCGACG
This sequence comes from Actinomycetales bacterium, assembly GCA_038242035.1. GTDB lineage: Bacteria > Actinomycetota > Actinomycetes > Actinomycetales > Micrococcaceae > Arthrobacter_M. The sequence goes on along the minus strand of JBBSSN010000020.1, from coordinate 4,024 downwards.
GGCTGGTCGCTGGTGTTCCCCACATTATCCGGCGCCTGCCCGCTATCCCGCCCGCCCAGTCCATGGACGCGCGAGGATCGCCAGGAAAATATTTTGGCGTACCCCTCTGGGACCGACTGTTTCCTGGCATATGCGGCCCCGCGAGGAAGGGGCCCGCTCGTGAGAGCGCATGGGCGCCGCACCGGTGTCACGGGGCCGACCCGTCCTCGCGGGGACGTCGCTGCCGCCGGGATGCCGCGGCTGCCCGTGTTCGGCGGTGGTGCGCCTGGCGGAGTCGGGGCGCGCCGCTGACAACGGGGCGCGCCGCTGACAACGGGGCGCCCCCACGAGAACGGTGCTGCCCGGCCCCGGTTTCGCGGGGCGCCCCCTTTCTCGAGTGCACGGCTGCGGGCCGGTGCGCACGCGCCGCGGATTGCCGGATTCGACCTTGGCTGGGCCATGCCGTTGTGGAAGGAGAGCTCTGTTGAAGACCCCGGATGAAAACGCACACGCGAGCGAGGAGCCGGCCATCGGCCCCCTGCTCTGCAAATCGAAGAACAAGGTGGTCGCGGAATATGCGCTGCACGGTTCAACATGCCCATTGGCGTCGCGGAGTGGAAGACTGAACCCGTCGCGTCGCTGCCGGAAAGAAATTGCGTCAAGTCTGCCAAGCGTGGCGGACGTCGACGCCGGGCTCACACGCCTGTCGGAGGATAGGCTGGGAAAATAACCACACGGGGGAAGACAAAACATGATACAAACGGCGACCGCGTTCTCCGAGGCCGATTGGGAAGGCCTTGCTCTCGAGCAGCTGGCTGAGCTTGGCTGGCGGCCGAAACATGGCGAGGACATCGCGCCCGGTACCGGTGAACGCGATTCGTGGGACGAGCTGCTGATCCGTCCGCGACTGCTGAACGCGCTGCGAAAGTTCAATCCGTCCGTCCCGGAACAGTACCTGCAGCAGGCGGTGGCCGAGATCGCCGTGCCGAAGTCCCAGGATGCGATCACCGAAAATCACCGGATGCACAGCTATCTGGTGGACGGCTTCCGTGGGATCAGCTACCTGGAATCCGACGGCAGCGAGGCCAACCCAACACTGCGGCTGCTCAATGCGGACGAGGACGCCAACGACTGGCTTGCCGTCAGCCAGGTGACCCTTGTGCAGGGCGATTATCGTCGCCGCTTCGATTTAGTGCTGTACTGCAACGGCATGCCGGTAAGCATCGTGGAACTGAAGAAGGCCGGCAGCGCGCACGCGGACGTTGCGGGCGCGCATGCGCAGCTGCAGACGTACCTGCGCGAATTCCCCCTGGCATTCCGCTTCTGCGTCTTCACCCTCGCCTCGGATGGAGTTCTGGCCAAATACGGTACGCCGTTTACGCCGTTGAACCACTTTTCGCCGTGGAACGTGGACGACGACGGCGTCCCGGTTCCGCCGGGCTTCCTCCTGGACGGGGAGGCCGTCACCCCCATGCAGACCGCTTTAGAGGGCCTGTACAACCTGACCCGCTTTCTGCAGCTGCTGCGGAACTTCACTGCCTTCGACGAGGGTTCCGCCGGACTGACCAAGCGGATCGCGAAACCGCACCAGTACTTCGCGGTCACGCGCGCCGTGGGCAGCACCGTGCAGGCGGTGCAGAGCAATGGCAAGGCCGGCGTCGTCTGGCATACCCAGGGCTCCGGCAAGTCCATGGAGATGGAGCTCTACACCAACCAGGTGATCCGGCATCCCAAGCTGCTGAACCCGACCGTCGTCGTCATTACGGACCGCAATGAACTCGACGGACAGCTCTACGAGACGTTCAAACGCAGTCTGCTGCTGCCCGAGGCACCCCTGCAGATCCGCCGGCGCTCCGAGCTGCGCGGGGAGCTGAGCAACCGAACCACCGGCGGCATTTATTTCACCACCTTGCAGAAGTTCGGCCGCAGCCAGTCCGAGAAGGACGCCGGCGCGGAGCATCCGCTGCTCAGCGCGCGTCGGAACATCATCGTCGTCGTCGATGAGGCGCACCGCAGCCACTACGACGACCTCGACGGGTATGCACGGCACCTGCGCGATGCGCTCCCGCACGCGACGCTGATTGCGTTTACCGGCACGCCAATCTCCTTCGCCGACCGCAATACCCGTGACGTTTTCGGCGATTACATTGACATTTACGACCTCTCCAGGGCGGTCGACGACGGCGCCACGGTTCCGGTGTACTTCGAGCCGCGCTTGATTAAGGTAGGGCTGGCGGAGAACGTCACCGAGGAGATTCTGGACGTCGCGGCCGATGAGGCGACCCTTGGGCTCGACGATACGGAACGAGCGCGCCTTGAGGCGAGTGTCGCCGTCGTCAATGCCGTCTATGGCGCGCCGGATCGCATCGCTGCCCTGGCCGCGGATCTGGTGGAGCACTGGGAAAACCGGCGGGCGCGGATGCAGAAGTTCATCAATGCCCCCGGTAAGGCGATGATTGTGGGCGGAACGCGGGAGATCTGCGCTAATCTTTACAACGCCCTCGTGGGACTGCGGCCGGACTGGCACTCGCCGGATTTGGACAAGGGAAGGATCAAGGTGGTGTATTCCGGCTCCGCGTCAGATCTGCCGCCGGTGTCCGCGCATGTGCGCCGGGATTCCGCCAACGCGGTGATCAAGGAGCGGCTCAAGGACGTCAATGACGAACTTGAAATCGTGATCGTCAAGGACATGATGCTCACCGGGTACGACTCCCCTCCCCTGCACACCCTGTATCTGGACCGGCCGCTGAAGGGCGCGCTGCTGATGCAGACCCTGGCGCGGGTTAACCGGACGTTCCGCGGCAAGGAGGACGGACTGCTGGTGGCGTATGCGCCGCTGACGGAGAACCTGGCCAAGGCGCTGGGCGAATACACCGCAGGGGATCAGGCGAAAAAGCCGGTGGGGAAGAACATCGAGGAGGCAGTGGCCCTGACCGTGTCTTTGGTGGACACCCTTGCGGCACTGCTGGCCGGCTATGACTGGCGGAAGGTGCTCAACGCCGGCGGCAAACGGCCCTTCCTCAACGCCGTCAGCGGCGCCACCGCCTACCTGCGCGATCCTGCCACCCCGGGAAACCAGCCGGCTGCCGGAGAAGAAACGTCGGCGGCCAAGTACCGCCGGTTCTCCAGCCAACTGTCCCGCGCCTGGGCGCTCTGCTCCGGCTCCGAGACGCTGGCCACCCTCCGTGCGGACATTCAGGTTTACGAGGAAATCCGCGTTTGGATGGCTAAGTACGACGCCGCTGACAGGCAGGCCAGCGGGGAACCCGTACCCGGGGACATCCAGCGGCTGCTGGGCGAACTGATCGCCACCGCAACGTCCTCCGGCGAAGTACTGGACATCTACGATGCCGCCGGGATGCCCAAACCGTCGCTGGATGACCTCACGCCGGAGTTCATCGCCAAAACCCAGCAGGCGCGCAACCCGCAACTTGCCATCGAGGCCCTGCGCAAACTCATCGCCGACGAGACCGTCGCCTCCACAAGGAACAATGTAATCCGGCAGCGGGCCTTCTCCGAGCGGATCACCGAGCTGATGAAGAAATACACTAACGCCCAGCTCACATCTGCCGAAGTCATCGCCGCGATGCTGGCACTGGCACGTGAAGTTACCGCCGAGTCGCTGCGCGGCGAACAGTTCACTCCCCCGCTAAGCTCCGACGAACTCGCGTTTTACGACGCTGTGGCGCAAAACGAATCCGCCGTGGAAGTGCAGGGCGAAGGCATTCTGGCGGACATCGCCCGCGAGCTGGTCTCCGTCATGCGCCGCGACGTCCGCACCGACTGGACGGTCCGCGACGACGTCCGTGCCAAGCTCCGCTCCTCCATCAAACGGTTATTGGTCAAGTTCGGTTACCCGCCGGACAAACAGCCCGAAGCGATTAAGCTGGTGATGGAGCAAATGGAATCCATGGCGCCGCGCTTCGCACAAGCGCGTGGGTAATCGGCTGCCGGGCGGCGCGTTCGGGCGTTGCCCTTGCCGGTGGAACCAGACCGGTTCTTGCCGCCGGGCCTGACCTGAACCAGATACAACGGCACACCCTTT
>JBBSSN010000019.1:0-17096 GCA_038242035.1 Actinomycetales bacterium | reverse complement strand
GCAGGCCCCGGTCCAGGCTCCCGTGGCCCAGGCCCCGGTCCAGGCTCCCGTGGCCCAGGCCCCGGTCCAGGTTGCACTGAGCGGGGAGACCTACACGGTTGTCTCCGGCGATACGCTCAGCACCATCGCGCAGAAGCTTGGCGTGGTTGGCGGTTGGGGACCGCTGTACAGCGCGAACACCGCCACCATTATTCACCCCGACCTCATCATGACCGGTCAGGTCCTGCAGCTGCCTGCCTAACATCGCTCGGTTGTCGGGAGGAATTCGCACTTCGCAACGGATGATGGGGCTGCTGTGGCCAATGGGACTGAGGTTGCCTCATATCCCCGTCCACGCCCTGTCATTCGTTGCAGCGTGAAAACTCCCGACGAAGTAAAACAAAAGCGCCCCGCCGGCCAGGCGGGGCGCTTTTCGTTGTCGCGGCAATATCCCCGAACCGGAAGCAGCCCCGCTAGCGGGGAGCCACAACCCCGGCCCGGTTTTCGCCGTCGTACTCGTAGACCTGCTTCCCGCATATCCAGACCGTCAGCGCCCGCTGCATAACGTCCAGCGGATCGCCGCTCCACAGCACCAGATCCGCATCCTTGCCCTGCGTCAGCGAACCGATCCGATCCGCCAGCCCCAGCACCTTGGCGGGATTGATGGTGATGGCCCGCAGCGCCGTTTCGCGGTCCAGCCCCTCCTTGACCGCGAGGGTGCACTGATGGACCAGGAAGTTCACCGGCACCACCGGATGGTCCGTGATGATGGAAATCTCAACCCCCGCAGCCGCCAGCTTCCCGGGATTCGCCAGCGAGCGCCCGCGCAGTTCCACCTTTGACTTGGTCGTGAACAGCGGCCCGATCAATACTGGAATGCCGCGCTCCGCCAGCACGTCGGCCAGCACATGCGCTTGCGTCCCGTGGTCCAGCACCAGCTCATAGCCGAATTCGTCCGCCAGCCGCAGCGCCGTGGCGATGTCATCGGCGCGGTGACAGTGCTGACGCCAGGGGATTTCCCGGCGCAGCACCATCGCCAGCGCTTCCATCCGGGGGTCGCGGGCGCTTTGGTCCGCCTTGGCCATATAGTTCTGCGCGTCGATGAAGGCTTTGCGGATCACCATGGCGGTGCCCAGGCGCGTGGACGGGGTCTGCTTTTTGTCCCCGTAGACCCGTTTTGGGTTCTCGCCGAGCGCGGATTTGAGCCCGCTGGGGGAACGGAGCACCATCTCCTCGATGTACCGGCCATGTGTATGCAGCGCGACTGCCAGGCCGCCGATCGGATTTCCGGAGCCGGGATTAACGTTCACCGCGGTGATTCCGCCGGCGAGCGCGTCGTCAAAGCCGGGGTCAAAAGGATCCACGGCATCAATGGCGCGGACGGCCGCCATATTCGGATCGGTCATTTCGTTTACATCGCTGGTGGAGCCGCCCTCACCCTCGGGATGCATCCCGAGATGGACGTGCGCATCGATGAAGCCGGGCAGCAGCCAGGCCCCTGCGGCATCGACAACGGCAGCGCCGGCAGGGACTTTCACCTTCGGACCCAGCGCCGAGATTCTGCCGTCCTTGACCACCAGGGTCCCGTCAAAGGGTTCGGCGTCGATCGGGACCACGTGGGCGTTGGTGATGGCGAGCGTCGATTGTGCACGAGGCCTGTTGCGGGAGGCGGGAGCGGTACTCATAAATGAACCTTTCACCGGGCGTTGTAGGGTGGTTTCCAACCTACCCCGGGTGTCCGGCGGTGCCCGCCGATGCCCCCTCTGATCCGGGTCCGTGGGCCGCTATGCTGGCTGGATGGCTGAGCACAGGATGCGGAAATCCGCTTTGATCACCGGCGTGGGACGCACCGTGGGCATTGGCGCCGCGATTGCCCGGGCATTGGCCGCGGACGGCTGGAACCTGGTGCTGAACTACTGGCAGGAGTATGACGCCCGGATGCCCTGGGGTGTACAGCCGGAGGATGTCGGCAGGCTCACCGCGGAGCTGGAAGCGGCCGGTGCTAAGGTCCTTGCCATTCCCGCCGATCTGGCCGATCCCGGGTCGGTGGACGCGCTCATGGCGCGGATTGCCGCGGAGGCCGGCCCGCTGCAGGGTCTGGTGCTCTCGCACTGTGAGTCGGTGGATTCGTCCATCCTGGACACGTCGCTGGAGAGCTTTGAACGGCACTTTGCCGTGAACGCCCGTGCGGGTTGGCAGCTTATGGCCGCGTTTGCCTGGCAGATTCCGGACGACGGCGGCGCCATAGTTGCGCTGACCAGTGACCACACCGCGCACAATCTGCCCTACGGCGCCTCGAAGGGTGCGTTGGACAGGATTGTCATTGCCGCCGCGCGCGAGCTGGGTCCGCTGGGAATTAGTTCAAATGCACTAAATCCCGGCCCGGTGGATACCGGATGGATGGACCCCGCCCTGCGCGCCGAGCTGACCGCCATGCAGCCCACTGGCAGGCTCGGCACCCCAGCCGATGTTGCCGGGACCGCCGCGTTCCTGCTCTCTCCGGCCGGCCGCTGGGTGAGCGGTCAACTGATTAAGGCCGACGGCGGCTTCTCGGCCTAACCACGGCCGGACACCTCCCGCCAACAAACGCCGCTAAACACCACTCCTTAGCACCACTCCTTAGCACCACTCCTTAACAGCCGTCCCTAGCATCACTGCTGGGATAGCTGCCCCTGACGCTTTGGCGTGCCCGCAGGGTTATGGCCGTCGCCTCAGCACGGACGGCGAAGACGGCGTAAGGGGTGCGTCAAGGCCCGGGCCCAACCCATCAAGAAATCGTCAAGACGGCCCCCAGTTGCCGTTGCCCGCAGTTCGATGAAGGGAAGAACCAAAAACTGAGTTGGAAAGTAGGTCGTGGAAATGGCTGACGTGGTCTGTTTGGCTGTGTTGCTGGTGGCGCTGGGCGCCATCGTGTGGTTTGCCAAGATGGTGGAAAAGCTGTGAGCGAAGTTTTGCTGAGTGCCGTGCTTGCCGTGGTTTTGCTGGTGGCAGCAGTGGCAATGCTGGTCTACCTGTTCGCCGCCCTGACCCGCCCGGACAAGTGGTGACGCCGCCGTGCAACTGAACGTGCTCTCATTCGTTACCCAATTGGGGATTCTGCTGGTGGTCCTTGCTGCAGTGCACCAGCCGCTCGGCGCTTACCTGGCCGGCACGTTCACCAGCCACCGCGACCTCAAGGTTGAGCGCGGCTTTTACAAACTCGCCGGCGTTGATGCCGGGGCGGACCAGCGCTGGACCGTGTACCTGCGGTCAGTGATCGCATTCACCATGGTCTCCATTGTGGCCGTTTACCTGTTGCAACGGATGCAGGGCATCCTGCCCTTCAGCCAGCGGATGACCGGGGTGGATCCGTGGGTGGCCATGAACACCGCCGTCTCCTTTGCCACCAACACCAACTGGCAGACCTATGCACCAGAGGTGACGTTGGGCTTTGGCGTCCAAATGTTCCTGCTGGCTGTGCAAAACTTCCTCTCCGCCGCCGTCGGCATTTGCGTCGCCGTGGCACTGATCCGCGGCATTACGCGCTCGAAGACCAGCCAGCTGGGGAACTTCTGGGTAGACCTGACCCGTGCAGCGCTGCGCCTGCTGCTGCCCATCAGCCTTCTGGCCGCCGTCGTGCTTGTCATTGGCGGTGTGGTGCAGAACTTCGTCGCCACGGACATCACCACCATCACTGGCCAGGCCGCACAGACTATTCCCGGTGGACCCGTGGCCTCGCAGGAAGCCATCAAGCTGCTGGGCACCAACGGCGGCGGGTACTTCAACGCCAATTCCGCACACCCCTTTGAGAACCCCAACACCTTTACCAATCTCTTTGAGATCTTCCTGATCCTGCTGGTTCCTTCCGCCCTGCCGGCCATGTACGGCCGGATGGTGGGCGACAAACGCCAGGGCTACACGGTGCTGACGGTAATGGGTGCAGTTTGGCTGATCTCCTCATCCCTGATGGTCTGGGCCATGTCGGCCGGGGCCGGAGTGGGTCTGGGCGAGGGCTTTGAGCAGCGCCTGGGAGTGGCACCGAGCAGCCTTTTTGCCACTGCCACCACGCTGACTTCCACCGGTGCGGTCAATGTGGCCCACGATTCCCTGCCCCCGCTGGCGGGCGGACTGCTGATGCTGAACATGATGATGGGCGAGGTAGCTCCGGGCGGGGTGGGCTCGGGCCTCTACGGGATGCTGGTCCTGGCCATTGTCACGGTGTTCATCGCCGGGCTAATGGTGGGGCGCACGCCGGAATTCTTGGGCAAGAAGATCGGCCCCAGGCAGATGAAGCTGGTGGCGCTGTACATCCTGGTGACACCCTTCCTGGTCCTGGCAGGCACGGCAACCACCGTCGCACTGGGGGACCTGTCTTCGGCCGCGCCGGCGACGGGGCCGCACGGGTTCAGCGAAATCCTCTACGCCTTCACCTCCGCCGCCAATAACAACGGCTCGGCCTTCGGCGGGATCACCAGCTCCGGAACGGGCCTTGCAACGCTGTTGGCCTTGGCCATGCTGCTGGGCCGAATGCTGCCCATTGTGCTGGTCCTGACCCTCGCCGGTTCCCTGGCCGAACAGCGCAAAATCCCCGTGACCGTCGGCACCGTCCACACCAATGGCGCGCTGTTTGCCGCCATGCTGGGCGGCGTCTGCATCATCCTGACCGCACTGACCTACTTCCCGGCCCTTGCTCTGGGCCCGGCCGCCGAAGGACTCGTGAAATGAACGTTTCTACATTGATTGCGGCTATCCCGTTGACCCTGCGCAAGCTCTCCCCGCGGTATATGGTCCATTCGCCGGTCATGTTCACAGTGCTGGTCGGTTCCATTGCCTGCACCGTGGTTACGGCCATCCAGCTGGTGCAAGACTCGGGCATGGTGTGGTTCTCCCTGGCCGTGACCTTCTGGCTCTGGCTGACGGTGCTCTTCGGCAACCTGTCCGAGGCCATCGCCGAGGGCCGGGGCAAGGCCCAGGCGGAAAGCCTGCGCGCGGCACGGACGTCCGTCATGGCCCGCCGCTGGACCGACGCCGGCAGCGGAACGTTCCACGAGGAGGCGGTCCACGGCATCGATTTGGCGGTGGGGGACCTGGTGGTCTGCGAGGCCGGGGACGTGATTGCGTCCGACGGCGACGTGGTGGAGGGTCTGGCCAGCGTGGACGAATCAGCCATCACGGGCGAATCTGCTCCAGTGATCCGCGAGTCCGGCGGTGACCGCAGCTCGGTGACTGGCGGCACCACGGTACTCTCTGACCGGATCATCGTGCGGATCACCGCGGCCAGCGGCAAAACGTTTTTGGACCGCATGATCGCCCTGGTGGAGGGGGCCACGCGCCAGAAGACGCCCAACGAGATTGCCCTCAACGTGCTGCTCGCCAGTTTGACCATCGTCTTTCTGATGTGCGTGCTCACGCTGGCCCCGATGGCCGCCTTCGCCAACGCGCTGCCGTCGCCCATCGTGCTGGTGGCGCTGCTGGTCTGCCTGATTCCGACGACGACTGGCGCCCTGGTGCCGGCCATCGGCATTGCCGGCATGGACCGGCTGGTGCAGCGCAATGTGCTGGCCACCTCGGGCCGGGCCGTGGAAACCGCCGGCGACATCACCACACTGCTGCTGGACAAGACAGGGACCATCACTTTCGGCAACCGCCGTGCGGTGGCGTTCCTGCCGGCCGACGGCGTGGTCGCCTCCCGACTGGTCGAGGTGGCCCGGCTCTCCAGCCTGGCCGACGAGACGCCCGAGGGCCGGTCCATCATCGACCTGGCCGCCGCGCAGGGTGTGCAGGAACCGAGCCTTGAGGAACTGGGGCACGGCACGGGCGAGCTCACCGTGGTGGAGTTCAGTGCCAGCACCCGAATGAGCGGACTTGATCTGGCCATGGCCTCCATCGCCGGGGGCGGTGTCCGGCAGATCCGCAAGGGTGCCGCCTCCGCCGTCGCCGCGTACGTGCGGGACTTCGGCGGCTATGTCCCGCAGGAGGTGCAGAGCGCCGTGGAGCAGGTCTCCGCCACGGGCGGCACCCCCCTGCTGGTGGCCAGTGTGGAGGGCCCCCGGGCCGAGGTGCTCGGCCTGATCCACTTGGCCGACGTCGTCAAGCCCGGCATGAAGGAGCGCTTTGCCGAGCTGCGGGCGATGGGCATCCGCACCATCATGATTACCGGAGACAACAGGATCACCGCCGGGGCCATTTCCGCCCAAGCCGGCGTGGACGACTTTGTGGCCGAGGCGACGCCGGAGGACAAGCTGGCGGTGATCAAACGCGAGCAGGACGCCGGCCGGCTGGTGGCGATGACCGGCGACGGCACCAACGACGCCCCCGCGCTGGCCGCAGCCGACGTCGGAGTAGCCATGAACAGCGGCACCAGCGCCGCCAAGGAGGCCGCCAATATGGTGGATCTGGACTCGGACCCCACCAAGCTGATCGACATTGTGGGGATCGGCAAGCAGCTGCTGATCACGCGCGGATCGCTGACCACGTTCTCCGTCGCCAACGACGTCGCGAAGTACTTCGCCATCGTCCCGGCACTGTTCTCGGCGGTCTTCCCGGGGTTGGGGCTGCTGAACATCATGGGGCTCAGCTCGCCCTCCAGTGCTATCCTCTCTGCCGTCATCTTCAATGCCCTGGTGATTGTGCTGCTGGTGCCGCTGGCCCTGCGCGGCGTGAAATACCGGACCGTCTCCGCGGCGTCCGCACTCTCCCGCAACCTGCTGGTATATGGGTTGGGCGGCATCATTGCCCCGTTCATCGGCATCAAACTCATCGACCTGCTCATCTCCCTCATTCCGGTCCTGAGCCAGTGACCACGAAAGCTGATCTGCCATGACTTCCTATCTGCGACAACTCCTCACGGCCGCGCGCTTCCTGCTGCTGGCCACCCTGATCCTGGGCGGGCTCTACCCGCTGGCCGTCTTCGGCATCGGCCAGGTGGTGGCGCCGGCTCAGGCGAACGGGTCCATCATCTGAGGTGCCACCTCAAGCGGAGGGGACGGCTCCGTGCATACAATCGGCTCGTCGTTGCTGGCGCAGCCGGTGGCGGGGGAGGGATTTTTCTATCCCCGCCCGTCGGCGGTCTCCTGGGATCCGGCGTCGTCCTCGGCCAGCAATCTGGGACCCAACTCGCCGGCGCTGGCCGCGGCCATCGCCAAGAACCGGGCCGAGGTGGCCGGCCGTGAACACACAGACCCGGCGCGGGTCCCCGTCGACGCAGTCACCGCCAGCGGCTCCGGCCTGGACCCCGACATCTCACCGGCCTACGCCGTACTGCAGACGCCCCGCGTGGCCAACGCCAACAAGATCACCGAGGCCCGGCTCCAGGGGCTGATAGAGCAAAACACCACAGGCCCGCTGGAATCATTCCTCGGCCAGCCCGCCGTCAACACCACCACCCTCAACGCCGCCATCGCCGCCCTCGCGAAATAGCCGGCAAACGGTGGCGGCCGCAGCCGGGGCCGCGCAGGGGTCAAGTACTGAAAGAATCAACCTATGGCACGCGGTATCTTGAGAATCTTCCTGGGCGCGGCCCCCGGCGTCGGCAAAACCTACTCCATGCTGGAGGCGGGGCAGGCGCTGCGCGCCGCACGCATCGACGTGGTCGTCGGCATTGTCCTGGACCACGGCCGCGTGCACACCAGGAACCTCGCCGCCGGGCTGGAACAGGTCCCCACGATGGCTGTGGATTACCTCGGCGCCCACTTCGAAGAGCTTGACGTCGCTGCGGTGCTGGCCCGCAAGCCCGCCGTGGCACTGGTGGACGAGTATGCCCACTCCAACATTCCCGGCTCCGGCTGTGCCAAACGCTGGCAGGACATCGAGGAGCTGCTCGGAGCCGGGATCGACGTTATGTCCACCGTCAACATCCAGCATCTGGCCTCCCTGGGAGATGTGGTGCACGCCATCACCGGGGTCAGCCAGCAGGAAGCCGTGCCGGACGCGGCCGTGCGCCGGGCGGACCAGATCGAGCTGGTGGATATTCCGCCGGAGCTGCTGCGCCAGCGGATGCGTGCGGGCCAGGTCTATGCACTGGACACGGTGGATGCGGCCCTGGCCAACTACTTCCGGCTGGGCAATCTGACCGCGCTGCGCGAACTGGCCCTGCTCTGGCTGGCCGATCGGGTGGAGGAGGGGCTGGCCGCCTACCGGTCCACGCATGGGATTGATGCCAGCTGGCCCACCCGCGAGCGCGTCGTCGTCGGGCTGACGGGTGGTCCCGAGGGGCAGGTGCTGATCCGGCGGGCCGCGCGCATCCTGAGCCGGGTCAGCGGCGGCGAGCTCTTGGCGGTGCATGTTCGGCGCTCCGACGGCGTGGCAGGGGAGTCGCCCCAGGAGCTGGAACTGCAGCGTCAGCTGGTCACGGACCTGGGCGGGACCTACCATTCCGTGGGTGGGGATGATCCCGCGGAGGCGCTGCTGGAATTTGCCCGCAGCGTGGATGCCACCCAGCTGGTGGTGGGCACCTCCCGGCGGCGGACCTGGGCCGGGCTGCTCCGCGGCGCCGGCGTGGGCACCCGCGTCGTGCGCGATTCCGGCGACATTGACGTCCACATGGTCTCGCACCCGCTCGGCGGGCAGGGCGTGAACGCGGCGGCCGGGAGCCGACTGGGCCGCCGGCGGGTGGCCATCGGCTTCATCCTGGCGGTGCTGCTGCCGCCGCTGGTGCAGTGGCTGGAGGGCTACCCGCAGAGTGTGAACTTTGCCACCGTGATGCTGTTCCAGTTCACCGCGGCCATTGCCGTGGCCCTGGTGGGGGGCCTGTGGCCTGCCGTGGTGGCAGCCATCTGGGGCAGCCTGCTGCTGAACTACTTCTCCGCGCCTCCCACCGGGACGCTGACCATCAGCGACCCGCAAAACCTGCTGGCGCTGGGGCTGTTCCTGGCCGTTTCGTCGGCCGTGGCCGTGGTAGTGGACAGGTCCGCCCGCCGGTCCAAGGATGCCGCAGTCGCCGGTGCCGAGGCGGCGACGCTGAGCGAGCTGGCCCGCGGCGTGCTGGCCTCCCCGGACACCGTGCAGGTGTTCCTGGAGCAGGTGCGCGAATATTTCCAGGTCTCCACGGTGGCACTGTTCCGCCGTGAGTCAGCCCGGTCGGACGACGACGGCGGCACGCGTCGAGTGCCGGTGTCCGGCTGGACGCTGGCGGCAAGTGTGGGGGAGGACCCGCCGTCGGACCCCAGCGGCGCCGACAATATGGAGGAGGTTTCCGCCACGCTGGTGCTGGCACTGAGCGGCCGGACGCTGCCGGCGCGGGACAGGCGGCTGCTCGGCGCGTTCGGAGCCCACCTCATGGCGATGGAGCAGCGCGAAGAGCTCAGCGAATCGCGCAAGGCCAACCTGCGCCTGGCGGAGGGAAACAAGATGCGCACCGCCGTGCTGCGCGCTGTCTCGCATGATCTACGCACCCCGCTGGCCGGCATCAAACTCGCCGTCAGCAGCCTGCGGCAGACCACTGTCACCTTCTCCCCGGAGGACGAAGCGGAGCTGCTGGCCACTATTGAAAATTACTCGGACCGGCTGGATTCTCTGGTGGACAACCTGCTGGACATGTCGCGGCTGAGCGCGGATACCGTGACCCCGCTGCTGGAGCCGGTGAGCTGGCGCGACGTCCTGCCCGAAGCGCTGCGCGGCGTCCCGGCCGGGCGGGTCCTGCTCCAGCTGCCCGCCAATATGCCGCCGGTGGACGCGGACGCCGGCATGCTTGAGCGGGTGCTGGCCAATATCGTGGAGAATGCCCTCAAGTACGCGCCCGACTCGGAGATCCTCATTGTCGGGGCCGTGGGCGGGTCCGGCTGGGCCACCATTGAGGGCCAGCCGGCCAGCGAGCTGCGGATCATCGACCGCGGCCGGGGTGTGCCCGCGGACGCCGTCGTCGCCATGTTCCAGCCCTTCCAGCGCCTCGACGACGTCTCCTATTCAGCTGCAGGCGGCCCGGGAATCGGGCTGGGCCTGGCCGTGGCCAAGGGCTTCATGGAGTCCATGGGCGGTGTGCTCGAGGCCGAGCCCACCCCGGGTGGCGGCCTGACCATGGTGGTGCGGCTGCCCATTTCAACCGGTGTGAGCCGACGGAGGGTCCTATGACCTGCGTCCTGATAGTCGACGACGAACCCCAGATTCTGCGCGCCCTGCAGATCAATCTGCACGCCCACGGATACCAGGTGATTGCCGCGCATGACGGCGCCTCGGCACTATTGGCCGCGCAGAAGCACCCGCTGGACGTGGTGGTGCTGGACCTGGGGCTGCCGGACCTGGACGGCGTGCAGGTGATCGAGGGGCTGCGCGGCTGGACGTCCGTGCCCATCATTGTGCTCTCCGCCCGGCACGGATCCGAGGACAAGGTGTTGGCCCTGGACGCCGGGGCGGACGACTACGTGACAAAGCCCTTCGGTCTGGACGAGCTGCTGGCCCGGCTGCGCGCAGCCACCCGACGGGCCACCAGCAACCCGGAGGAGGCGCCCACCATGACCACCGCGGACTTTGTGGTGGACCTGGCCCAGAAGCGTGTCACCCGGGCCGGCGGCGACGTGCGGCTGACGCCCACGGAGTGGAAAATCCTGGAGGTGCTGGTGCGCAACCCGCGTCGGCTGGTCAGCCAGCAGCAGATCCTCACCCGGGTCTGGGGACCCGCGTATGCGGGCGAAACCCATTATCTGCGCGTCTACATGGCCCAGCTGCGACGCAAGCTGGAGCCGGATCCGGCTGTCCCGAGGCACCTGCTCACCGAGGCCGGGATGGGGTACCGCTTCGAGCCGTAGCCGGAGGACCGAAGTGCTGGACATCACTTAGTAATTTTTGATTAGTCATAAAATGACTACTATTCTTGGGGGATGTCCAAAAGATCCCCTCTTGCACTCGCCGTTCTGGCGTTGCTCGCGGAGAACCCGATGCACCCCTACCGGATGCAGCGGCTCATCACTTCCCGAGGCAAGAGCGAGGTCATCAACGTCACCGCGCGGGCCAGCCTGTATAACACCATCGACCGGCTCGCCCGCGACGGGCTGGTGCAGCTGATGGAGACCACCCGCGAGGGGCAGCGGCCGGAGCGGTCGGTCTATGAAATCACCGACGCCGGCCGCGGCGCGGCGGGCCTTTGGATGCGGGAGATGATCTCCGCGCCCAAGCCGGACTATCCAGAGTTCACCGCGGCCGTGGCCCACCTGCCTCTGCTGGAACCGGCGCAGGCCGCCGAATACCTGCACCTGCGGGCTGCCGGAATCACCGCGGAGATCGAGCGGATCTCTGCGGAGTTCGACTTGGCCAAGGACCGGCTGCCGCGGCTGTTTCTGCTGGACACCGAACTCATTCTTCACACCCGGCGCGCCGAGCTGCGCTGGATCGAGAGCGTGCTGGCCGATCTGCACAGCGGCGCCATGGAATGGAGCCGGGAATCCCTGGCCCAGCTCTCACTCACTCTTGAAAAACCCGACGAACATCCTGACCCTGAGGAACACACATCATGATAACGCACGCCGTGCCCACAGGCAGAGCACGTTCCTTTGCGCTTGTCTCGCTCTTCCTGGCCTCCTTCATGGAGCTTCTCGACGCGACCATTGTCAACGTCGCCCTGCCCCAGATCGAACAATCCCTGGGCGCCCAAAGCAGCGAACTGCAGTGGATGGTAGCGTCCTACACCCTGGCACTGGCAATCGGCCTGATCACCGGCTCACGGCTTGGCGACATCTACGGGCGCAAACGGCTCTTCGTCGTCGGGCTGGTTCTCTTCACCCTCTCCTCCGTGCTCTGCGGACTGGCAATGAATCCCGAAATGCTGATTGCCTCCCGGGGGCTGCAGGGCTTTGCCGCGGCGGCGATGATTCCGCAGGTGCTCTCCAGCATTCAGGTCATGTACAAGCCATCCGAGCGGGCCGGTGCAATGGCCGGATTCTCCGCACTTGCCGGAGTCGCCGCAGTGTCCGGCCCGATTCTGGGAGCCGTCCTGACGGATGCGGATCTCTTTGGCTGGGGCTGGCGGACCATCTTCTTTGTGAACGTTCCGGTCGGAATATTCGCCGTGCTGTGTGCCATCCGTTTTATCCCCGAATCCGTTGCCCCGGTGCGCCACCGCCTGGATATTCCCGGCGTGCTGATGCTGGCCGCCGGGATGCTCGGTATCCTGTACCCGCTGACCATGGGCCGCGAGCAGGACTGGCCGCTGTGGACCTTCCTGATGATGGCCGCCGGCGTGCTCGTGCTGATCGGCTTTGTGCTTCTACAGTGGCGTGAGGAGCACGGGGGCGGCGAACCTCTGGTGGCGGTTTCGCTGTTCAAGAACCGTTCCTTTGCCGCCGGTATCGCGCTGATGATGCTCTTCTTCATTCCCATGAACGGCTTCTTCCTGATTCAGACCCTGTTCCTGCAGCTGGGGCTGGACTATCCGATCCTCAAATCCGGGCTGACCATGATCCCGTTCTCCGTTATGGTGCCAATTCTGGCGGGCCTCTCCGCTGCGATCCTGGCGCGGAAGATTGGCAAGGTGGTGCTTCAGCTGGGTCCGCTGGTGATTGCCGCCGGCTTTGTGGTCCTCATCTTCACCGTCCAGGCCGCCGGTGGCGGTGTCACGCCGTGGCAGCTCATTGCCGGGCTGGCACTCGGGGGCGCGGGCTTTGGCATGGTTGTGGCCCCGGTGGGAATCTTCGTGCTCTCCGAAGTTCCGGTGAAGAGCGCGGGTTCGGCGTCCGGGCTATTCAACACCACTACCCAGCTCTCCGGAGCCCTCGGTGTGGCGATCATTGGCACGATCTTCTTCAACGCCTTGGACACCAGCACCGGAACGAGCAGGTCAGCCGTCTTCGAGGGGGCGTACACCGGCACCATGTGGATCATGGCCGGCGGCATGGTGCTTGCTGCCGGCGCTGCTTCTTTCCTGCCGCGCTGGGCGTCGGAAGCTGACCCGCTGGAGGCGTTGGAGTCTCTGGAGAGCGAACCGGCACAGACGGTTGAGTGCTCGCTCGTCTAACCTCTGCTCTTTGCGCGGCCGGCTCCAAGTGTTAGCGTTGACCCAAAGATTGGACGTCCTACGTCCTAGTGTTACAACGGTATTTCATTGGAGAATTACATGGATTCCCCGAGCTGTCCCACGACGGAGCCGCCAAATGTCCCTTGGTTCCGGCAAGTCGGCAGGAGCCAATGGAAGTCCTTCATTGCCTCCTGGCTGGGCTATTTCCTGGATGGCTTTGACTTCGTCATCATCACCTTGGTTCTGACGGAAATCTCCCAGGAGTTCCAGCTGAGCACGGTGCAGGCCGCGTCCCTGATCTCGGCGGCATTTATCTCGCGTTGGTTCGGCGGCCTGTCCATCGGAGCCATGGCGGACCGGTTCGGACGCAAGAATGCGATGATTCTGAGCATCGTTCTCTTCACTGCGGGGTCAGCCGTCTGTGCGGTCGCGCCGAGTTACTGGGTTCTCTTCGCCGCCCGGCTGGTGATCGGGCTTGGCATGGCCGGCGAATATGGAGCCAGCTCCACCTATGTGATCGAATCCTGGCCGCAGGGGATCAGGAACAAGGCCAGCGGCTTCCTGATCTCCGGATATTCCATCGGCACCGTCGCGGCAGCCCAGGCCTACCGGTTCGTTGTTCCGGAATTCGGCTGGCGGGCGCTGTTCGTCGTCGGCATTGTTCCCATTGCCATCACGATCTGGCTTCGCAGAGCACTCCCGGAATCCACCGACTGGGCTCAGTCCCAGGGGGCTAAAAACGTCAAGGAACGCGAACCGGACATGCTCCAGGTCCTCTTCAAAGGCCGGTATGCGCCTATCAATACCGTCACGGCCCTGTTCGCGTTCATAGCCCTGATTCTGATTTTCACCCAGACGCTGACCGCCGGATGGATGATTGCCGCGCTGGGCGTCGTGATCGCCGCGATCTTCGTGTCCTATATGGTGCAGTTCACCGGACGCCGCTGGCCCACGGGCGTCATGGTGATGATCATTGTCTTCGCAGCCTTTCTGTACTCCTGGCCGATCCAGGCGCTGCTGCCCACATACCTTAAGACCGATCTGCATTACGACGCGGGCGCGGTTGCGGACGTACTGTTCTTCTCCGGCTTCGGAGCCGCGATCGGCTGCTGGGTGGCGGGATTCACCGGCGACTACTTCGGCACCCGCAAGGCTTACTGGATGAGCCTCATCGTCTCGCAGGTCCTCATTTTTCCCGTCTTCCTGATCGGTGGCGGGAACCTCTGGCTGCTGGGAGCTTTGCTGCTGGTACAGCAGGTCTTTGGCCAGGGGATCGCAGGTCTTTTGCCGAAGTGGATCGGCGGCTACTTCCAGGTGGAGAAGCGCGCCGCGGGGTTGGGCTTCAGCTACAACGTCGGCGCGTTGGGAGGCGCTGTTGCCCCGGTGCTGGGCGCATCGCTTGCGGTGCATATGCCGCTGGGCACCGCCTTGGCCGTACTGTCCTTCGCTTTGACCTGTGTGGTCATCGTTCTGATTGGCTTCAATACACCGCGGCTGGCCCAAAAGCTGATCCATCCGGCGGCTATCTGGGATTCCGATGCCGTCGACCGCGTCCCGGTGAGCAAATCCTGAGGCCTTGGAGTTAAGCTGGCACGGTGACTACCGGAACCCTGCTCGCCGTCTGCCGTGTCCACGAATTACACGCGGACGCCGGCGGGGCCGGGGTAACCGCCATCGACAAACGGCCAGTGGCCGGCCCGGTTAAAGTCAAGGAACTGGGGCTGTTCGGCGACGTGCAGGCGGACCGGCAGCATCACGGCGGGGCGGACAAGGCGCTGTATGCGTATGCCCAGCATGAAGCCGAGCGCTGGGCGGCAATGTTGGGCAGAGCGGTGCCCCCGGGTCTGTTCGGTGAGAACCTGCGCACGGACGGGATGGAAACCACGGGCGCCGTGATCGGCGAACGGTGGGCCATCGGTTCCACCGTCGTCGCCGAGGTCACTATGGCCAGGACGCCCTGCGCCACATTTCAACGCCGCCTTCGCGAGCCCCATTGGGTCAAGCGCTTTACGGCCGCCGGAATGATCGGCACCTACCTGCGGGTCATTAACAAAGGCAGCATCCAAGCCGGCGACAAAATCAGTGTCATAGCCCGGCCGTCGCACAGCATCACCGTCGGCAAATTCTTCAGCAATCCGACGGCGGCGGATGTCCGGACGCTGACAAGGCTGCACGACGACGGCGAACTCCGGCTCGCGCACGAGCTCCGGGCGTACTTCGATAAGGTTCTCCGCGCCGGATCCTGACGTTCCGGATCGTGGCCGGCTGCCCGCCGCCGCCGCGGTCGCCGGAACCTGCCCGCCGCCGCCGCGGTCGCCGGAACCGGCCTGCCGCCGCCGCGGTCGCCGGAACCGGCCTGCCGCCGCCGCGGTCGCCGGAACCGGCCTGCCGCCGTCGACCAGGCGTGTGCGCAACCTCACGGCACGACCGCGGCGCCGGGCTTTCACGTTGAACTGCCATATAGTACACTTGAAACATCCCCCACTCCGGTATCTCCTTTATCTTTCTGCCCAATTCTTGAGGCAGAAGTCGCAGTGTATGGGTCCCGCAAGCAACAAGCGGGGTTGTTCAGTTCATTAGGGGATCGCCGGCAAAGAAAACGTCATACGGCATCGGCTCACAGCTGGTGCCCGTGACCGCGCAAGCGGTACGCAGCTATGGCGAGAGGTCCTGCCACGGGATGGTTATGGCGGCTGGATTTCTTTGTAATGCGGCATCCAAGCCGCCTGGCCCTATGTGAATGAGGAATCTTCCCCATGCCCGAAAACCTGCCCGAAAACACCACCGCCACCAGTAACCCCGACGTCAGCGTGAAGACCGAGTCCGAAGAGCATGAAGTGCGCTTTGCGGACATGGGAATTGACTCTCGCGTCCTCGCCGCGCTTAGCGACGTCGGCTACGAAAAGCCCTCTGCCATCCAGGCAGCCACCATACCGGTGCTGCTGGAAGGCCGCGACGTCGTCGGCCTGGCGCAGACCGGAACCGGTAAGACCGCAGCGTTCGCCGTCCCCGCACTGTCCCGGATGGCCGATCTGATGGCCATCAACGGACCGTCCAAGGCCACCCAGATCCTGGTGCTGGCACCGACACGCGAACTCGCACTCCAGGTCGCCGAGGCCTTTTCCTCCTACGCCGCGCACCTGGACGAATTCAGCGTGCTGCCGGTCTACGGCGGCTCCGCCTACGGCCCCCAACTGGCCGGTCTGCGGCGCGGCGCACAGGTCGTCGTCGGCACACCCGGACGCGTTATTGACCACCTGTCCAAGGGTTCCCTGGACCTGTCCAACCTGAAGTACCTGGTCCTCGACGAGGCCGATGAAATGCTGCGGATGGGCTTCGCCGAGGATGTTGAGCAGATCCTCTCGCAGACCCCGGAGGACAAGCAAGTAGCGCTTTTCTCCGCGACCATGCCGTCAGCGATCCGCCGGATTGCCAAGAAGTACCTGAACAACCCCGCGGAAATCTCCGTCAAATCCAAGACCACCACGGGCGAGAACACCCGCCAGCGCTACCTGCAGGTCATGGGCCCGCACAAGCTGGACGCGCTGACCCGTGTGCTTGAGGTTGAGGAGTTCGACGGCGTCATCGCCTTTGTGCGCACCAAGATGGCTACCGAAGAACTCGCGGACAAGCTCAAATCCCGCGGCTTCCTGGCGGCGGCCATCAACGGCGATATCCCGCAGCAGCAGCGCGAGCGCACGATCGAGGCGCTGCGCGACGGCAAGATTGACGTTCTTGTGGCCACCGACGTTGCCGCCCGCGGCCTTGATGTCGAGCGCATCAGCCACGTCGTCAACTACGACATCCCGCATGACACCGAGTCCTACGTGCACCGGATCGGCCGCACCGGCCGCGCCGGCCGCAGCGGAGACGCGATCCTGTTCATGACCCCGCGGGAGAAGTACCTGCTGCGTTCCATCGAAAAGGCCACCCGCCAGCCGGTGGAGCAGATGCACCTGCCCAGCGCCGAGACCATCAACGGTCTGCGCCTTGGCAAGTTCGCGGACAGGATCACCGAGACCCTCTCCTCCAAGGACGTCTCCAAATTCCGTGACCTGATCTCCCGGTACGAGGAAGAGCACGACGTCCCGGCCGCGGAGATCGCCGCCGCGCTGGCCGTGATGGCACAGGGCGGCCAGCCGCTGCTCGTCAACGACCTGCCGGCAGCGCCGGAGTACCAGCAGCGCGAGCGCTC
>JBBSSN010000018.1:0-17232 GCA_038242035.1 Actinomycetales bacterium | reverse complement strand
TCTTCGCCCCGGCCGGTTTCCTGGCTACCAAGGCGGAAAGGGACGTGCAGGCGCAGTGGAAGGCGTACGACGCCGGCCGGGCAGCGGGTGCAATGACTGCTGCGGTTGCGCCAGCGGCCGGGTCGGATTCCGCCACGGACCGGGCGGGACGCTGACTATGAACGCGCCGACTCAGAACGCGCCGACTGTGACCCCGCGGGCTGTGATCATGCGAACTCTGGCCGCCGGGCTGCAGCACGTTGTGGCCTATGCCAAGGGCATCCTCGGGGAAGATGCCTACGACAAGTATGTGGCGTATCACAGGACGGTCCATGGCGATGCTGCGCCGATGACGGTGAAGGAATTCTGGCGGGATAAAACTGACCGCGAAGGATCCAATCCGAAGGGACGGTGCTGCTGATTCCGCAGTAGCCGCTAGAGTGCCGGTGATCTGAACTGGTGCCGTCGGAATTCCAACGGCATCGGTCCAACCCGGCGGCATTCCCTACCTGCCCAACCCGGCGGCATTCCCTACCTGCCCAACCCGGCGGGGCATGAGAGTATGAACGCATGAGTGATGATGCTGGTGTTCCAGTCGAGGGACAGGCCGTAGGCGGTGCGACTGAGCAGGTAAAGCCGCCGCAGCTTGGGGATCTGGTGGACGAACCTGCCAAGGTGATGCGGATCGGCACCATGATCCGGCAGCTTCTTGAAGAGGTAAAAAGCGCGCCTCTCGATGAGGCCGCACGCACCCGCCTGGCACAGATCCACGAGCGCTCTATCAGCGAATTGGAAGACGGACTGGCTCCTCAACTCGTCGAGGAGCTGCACCGGATACGATTGCCTTTTTCCGAGGATGCGAAGCCCTCGGATTCGGAATTGCGCATCGCCCAGGCGCAGCTGGTGGGCTGGCTGGAGGGACTCTTCCACGGCATTCAAGCGGCCATGGCCGCACAGCAGCTGGCCAATCAGCACACCGCGGCGCAGCTGCAACTGCGCCAGCTCCCGCCCGGCACCGTCCTGGCTCCCGGCGTCGTCGTCGGCGAAAACGGCGAGCCGCAGCGGGCTCCCACAGGAGCGCGGCAGGCCAGCGGCCTTGGCCACGATGAGTCTGGCCATGGTCCGGGCCAGTACCTCTGACCGCAGGGTCAATGGTGCTGTTTGCGGCGGCCAGGCAGGGCCGTAAAGACGATGCGGAACTCGGCAATGGCGTATGGCGGCGGGCCCACGACCGCTTCCGCCGTGGCTTGGACAGGTTTCATCAGATGCTTGAAGGCATAGACGATCCGGACAATTACGCGGCCGTAGTGCCGACGGCAAACGCGCTTGCGGATCTGCTGCCCCGGGTGCGGGCGCTGTGCACTGCCGCGCAGTTGCGGGCGCCCAGTGCCAGCATGGACATCCCCGCCAGCGCGGGCGGCTACCTCAACGACGTCCACCGTGAACTTACCCGCGCCGGCAATGCCCTGGCCACCGCTGCCGAAGCCGTCGCATTGGTACGGCTGAATGCGGGCCCGATCGCCGCCGTCGGGCGCCGCGCGTCCACGGTGCACCGGCACGTCGACGAAGCCGCCCGGCTTTTGGACCGCTGAAGATACCGATCAGGGGAGCAGCTGACCCTGGCTCCCGGAGTCGGCAGGAACCTGGGTCAGCCAAGACCTTATGGGATCAGAAAAGCCCCGCACGTTACGCGTGCGGGGCTTGAACTGAGCCTCCTAACAGAATCGAACTGTTGACCTTTTCATTACGAGTGAAACGCTCTACCAACTGAGCTAAGGAGGCCTGCGGCTACTGAAATTCAACGGATCGAAATCCGGCAGCGGACGCAAGAAACAACTCTAATCCAGCCCTTGGCCGCAGGTCAAAACGCCGCCCAAGATGACAATCAAACCGGGCATCAAGCCGTGCGTCAGCAACGGGTCTTATCCGCGGGGACCTTGCCATCCACAAAGTAGCCGTCCACAGCGTTGGTGAGGCAGTCGTTGGCGCGGCCGTAGGCGGTGTGGCCGTCGCCGTCCCACGTCACCAGCACGCCGGAGGAGAGTTGGGCGCGCAGTGACTGGGCCCACTGGTACGGTGTGGCCGGGTCGCGGGTGGTGCCAATCACCAGGATTGGTCCGGCGCCGTCAGCGCTGACTTTTGCGGGCTTATCGACCACCGGCGCGGGCCAGTTTTGACAGGTGAGTCCGGAATAACCAAGCATCTTGCCGAAGGTGGGGGAGACCTTCTCCAGCTCCTGTGCCTGGCGGCGCATGGCTGCGACGTCGGTTTCCATCGGGTAGTCCAGGCAGTTGATGGCGGTAAAGGCGGCGGCGGTGTTGGTGGTGTAATGGCCGCTGGCATCACGGTCCGCGGAATAGTCTGCCAGGGTCAGGATGGCGTTGGAATCGCCCTTGAACGCCGTGGTCAGCGCGGATTCAAGCGGATCCCACAGATCCGTGGAATACATCGCGAAGGCCAGCGCACCGGTGAACTCTTCCGCGGTGACCAGCCGTCCGTCCTTGGTTTTCTGCGGATCGTCGATATAGCTGGCGTTGAGGTCGCGGACCTGCTGGACCGCTTGCTCGGGGGTCCCGCTGACCGGGCACTTGGCGTCCTGCAGGCAGTGCGCGGCCCAGGAATGGATAGCCTGTTCAAATCCGGCGGCCTGGCCCATCGTGATGTCAGCGTCGGACAGTGAGGGGTCCAGGGCCCCGTCGAGGGAAAACCTGCCGACGTTGTGCGGAAACAATCCGGCGTAGCTGGCGCCGAGCTTGGTGCCGTAAGAGAAGCCCATATAGTTCAGTTTCTTGTCATTGAGCACGGCCCGGATGACGTCCATATCCTTCGCGGAACTCTCCGTATCGATGTATGGCAGGACGCCGCCGCTTTTCGCCTCGCATTGCGCTGTGTCCGCTTTGTGCTGGGCCTGATAGCCGGCCAGGCCCGCGTCGGTGTCCAGGTCAAAGGATTCCTGGCGTTCCTTGTCCTGGGTCGCATCGTCGATGCACTGCACGGGCGAGGAGCGCTGCACACCCCGGGGATCAAAGCCGACGACGTCATAGGCGCCGCGGAGCTTGGCCGAGAAGTAGCTCTTGCCGCCGTCGCGCACCATGTTGTATCCGGACGCTCCAGGTCCACCGGGATTGACCAGCAACGAACCCTGCTTTTCGCCCGTCGCGGCCAGCCGGATCAGCGCGAGATCAATGGATTTGTCCTGTGGTGCGGAATAATCCAGCGGCACCTTGACGGTGGTGCACTCGAAGGACTTTTCGCAGCCGCTCCATGTGACTGACTGCGTGTAATAGGACTTGAGTTCCGCGGGTGTGCCTACGAGGTTCTCGGGGGCGGCGGAGGAGATGCTCGGGGCCGCATCCTTGGTCGGGGTCAGCAGGGTGCAGGACGAGAGGAGCAGTGCGCCGGCGACCGCGGCGGCGATGAGGCCGACGGCACTGGAGCCAGCACGACGGCGACGACGGCGCAGACGGTGCCGGAACGGCGGTACAGCATTCATGCATTTCTCCTCGGGGGAAACGGTGTGCAGGTCAAACGGTGTGCAGATCAAACGGTGTGCGGCGCTAGAGCAGGCTCACGGCCATGGCCTCGATGGCCAGCAGCGGAGCGACGTTGGTGGTGGTGATTCTGCGCCGGACATTGTTAATGGCGTCCATCCGGCGCAGCGTGATTTCGGCACTCCCCGTGGCCGCGAAGGCCTGCAGCTGCGGGCGCAGGGCGGTGTTGACCAGCTCCACTTCGGCCGTTTCATGGCCGGCGAGCTGCAGGAGCAGCGTGTCACGGTAGAAGGAGAGCAAATCAGTCAGGGCCCGGTCCAGAGTATCCGTGATGGAGCGCTTGGACCGGCGCTTCTGGTCCTCTTCGAGGGCGCGTACCTGGGATCGCATCGACGGCGGCAGCGTCCCGGTTTCGGGTGCGCCGAGGGAAACCAGCAGCGCTGACTTTTCTGCGGCGTCGCGTTCGTCATTGGAGGAATTAGCCTCCGCCGTCGCCAGCTCCACCAGGGATCCGGCGGCGCGGACCGCCGTGCTGACGTCGGACAGCGTCAATGGCAGGCGGACTATCGCGTCGCGGCGGTGCCGGGCGCCCTCGTCCCTGGCCAGCCGCCGGGCGATCCCGACGTGGCTCTGCGCGGCGCGGGCCGCATGTTCGGCCTGCCGTGGGTCGACGCCGTCGCGCCTGACCAGCAGCGCCGCCACATCCGCCACCGGAGGCACGCGCAGCGCTACGGCGCGGCAGCGGGACCGGATGGTGACCAGTACGTCGGCCGGACTGGGGGCGCACAAAATCCAGATTGTGCGCGGCGGCGGTTCCTCGATCGCCTTCAGCAGGACGTTGGTGGTCCGCTCAATCATCCTGTCTGCGTCCGCGACGATGATGACCCGCCACCGCGCGGAGGATGGCCGGTCCTGTGCCTTGGTGACCAGCTCCCTGGCGTCGGCGATCGCAATCGTGGTTTTTTCCGTTGCCACGAAGGTGACGTCTGCATTGGTGCCGGCCAGTACCGTGTGGCAGGCATGGCACTCGCCGCAGCCGCGCTCACTGAGCTCCGCGCGGTCACAGACCAGTGCTGCGGCCAGTGCCTTGGCCGCGTTGGACCGTCCGGAGCCGGGCGGCCCCGTAATCAGCCAGGCGTGGGTGGGGGACGGTGACTGAGCCGCCCGGCGGAGCTGGGCGACGACGGGCTCCTGCCCCTGCAGGTCATCCCAGACGCTCACGGCAATAGTCCTTGGACCCGGGCCAGTATTCGTTCCGCGAGCTCTTCGACTGGAGCCTGCGCCCGGAGGACGAGATACTGTGCGGGTGAGACGGCGGCGAGCCGGAGGAACACCTTGCGAATGTCGCAGTGGAAATCATCGGGCTCAGATTCGAGCCGGTCCTCACCTGCGTCCGCCACAGAGCGCCGATTACGCCCGTCCGCCGGTTCCACGTCCAGCAGCACCGTCAGATCCGGCCACAGACCGTCCGTGGCCCACTCATTGAGGTCCCGGATGCGGCGTTCGCCAAGGCCCCGGCCGCCACCTTGGTAGGCGACCGAGGAGTCCACGTACCTGTCGCTGATGACCAATTCCCCTCGTGCCAAAGCCGGGCGGATCACCTGTGCAGCGTGTGCGGCGCGCGCGGCAGCGAAAATCAGCGCCTCACTGCGGGCGTCAATGTCGCCATTGCCGTGTTCGAGCACCAGCGAGCGCAGCTTTTCGCCCACCGGCGTGCCGCCGGGTTCGCGGGTGCGCAGGACCGCGTGGCCCAGCTGCTCCAGCGCCGCGGCCAGCAACCCCGCCTGGGTGGATTTGCCCGCGCCGTCGCCGCCCTCAAAGACGATGAACAGCCCGTGGCGGCGGTCGCCCTGTTGCGGCGCACAGACGCCGGGCAGAAGTTCATCGGGTAGGGGAAGTTCATCGGGTACGGCTGCGGAAGTCACACCAGTAGCCTACCGACTATCGCTGACAGGCCGGATGAAAGTCCCGTTGGCACCCACCCGCGCACTAATCTGGAGCTATGAGCCAGGAAGCCGAATCCAAGCCTGCACCATCCACACACCCCGCAGATCTCGCGCCGGATACCGTCGTTGTCGCCGCGGGACGGCCCGAACGCGAGCACGACGCGCCGGTGAACCCGCCGATTGTCTTGTCCTCCACCTACGTCGGGACGGGGCAGGTTGTGGACGGAGATAGAGCCTACGGGCGCTATTCCAACCCGACCTGGGATCCGCTGGAGGAAGCCCTCTCCGCTCTGGAGGGTGCATCGTTGCCCGGCCTGATCTTCGGATCCGGGCTGGCGGCTGTCTCCGCGGCGTTCTCGCTCATCCCGGTTGGCGGCGTGCTGGTGATGCCCAGACATTCGTATCAGGGAGCCCTGGTGATGGCCTCGGAGCTGCAGGCACGGGGACTGTTTACGCTGCGCACGGTGGATATTGCGGACACCGAGGCATCGATCGCCGCCATCAACGGAACCGGTGGAAATAACGACGGCGGCACTGCGGACGGCTCTGCGGTGGCCAGCATGCTCTGGCTGGAGAGCCCGACCAATCCGATGCTCGAGGTCGCCGACCTGCACGCACTCGCCGCTGCGGCAACAGCCGTGGGTGCCGTCGTCGTCACCGACAATACGTTTTCCACACCGTTGGTGCAGCGGCCGCTGGAACTTGGCAGCGATGTCGTTCTGCATTCTGTGACGAAGTATCTGGCGGGGCATTCGGACGTCGTGCTCGGCGCGCTGGTCACATCCGATGCCCGATTGCGTGCTCAGCTGCTGCACCACCGCTCGATTCACGGCGCCATTGCCGGCCCGTTCGAGGCGTGGCTGGCCCTGCGGGGTCTGCGCACACTGGCGCTGCGGGTGGAAC
Organism: Actinomycetales bacterium; assembly: GCA_038242035.1. Lineage (GTDB taxonomy): Bacteria > Actinomycetota > Actinomycetes > Actinomycetales > Micrococcaceae > Arthrobacter_M. The sequence goes on along the minus strand of JBBSSN010000018.1, from coordinate 10,913 downwards.
GTTCACAGTCGACGGCGGCGGCGCTGGCCCGGCGCCTGCAGTCGCATCCGCAGGTGGAGGCCGTGCGATTCCCCGGCCTGGAGACCGACCCGGGGCACCGGCGTGCCAAGGTGCAAATGCGGGGTTTTGGCTCAGTACTGGCCATCGAGGTCCGCGGTGGAGCGGCGGCAGCAGATGCGGTGGTCAAAGCTGTGCGGCTGTGGACTCCGGCAACGTCCCTCGGTGGCGTCGAGTCACTGATCGAGCGCCGCCGCCGGCACGCCAATGAGCCCGAATCCGTGCCCGCGAATCTGCTGCGGCTCAGCGTGGGAATCGAGAACCCGGATGATCTGTGGAACGATCTGGCGCAGGCTCTGACCGGTGCCGGGACCCGCTAGGCTGGTTACGTGCTTATTAGTCACATTCTCATCGGAACCGTCCCCGGCCTGCTGCTGCAATTGCTCGGGCTGCTGGCCCTCGCGCTTTCGTTGTGGGCCCTTGTAGACTGCCTGCGCACCAAGCCGGCCGACTTTGAACGGATGGACAAGCGGACCAAAGGCTTCTGGGTGGGCATCACACTCGCTGCCACCGTGGTCAGTGCGCTGTTCGTCCTGGCGCCGGTCCTGGGCTTCTTCCTGATCTTCGAACTCGCGGCAACCACCGGTGCGGGCGTCTACCTGGCCGATGTCCGGCCTGCTGTCAGTGACGCGCGGCGCGGCGGCAAGCGAAATCGCGGACCGTCCGGTTCCTGGTGAGTTGGCGCTGAACCTAGGGGGAAACAGCGGCCCAATCCACCGTTAGTTCTCCCAACCGCCAGCGTGCCGGGCCGTCACGGACCGGCCACCCCGCGGTCCGCAGGGCCTGGCAACCGGCCACCCAGCGCTGCCGGGCACCGAAGGCCCCCAGCGGCGCGGCCTGCAGCCAGGCGTTGTCCAGCGCCTGCAGGAATGTGTGGATTTTCTCGCCCGGAACATTGTGGTGGATCAGCGCCTTGGGCAGGCGTTCGGCCACGTCCGAGGGAAGAGCGAAGGCGCCGAACCGCAGGGACACGGTCAGCGAAACGGCTCCACCGGGCTCTACCGCAATCCAGCTGCTGCGCCGGCCGATCTCGTCGCAGGTTCCGTCCACCAGGATCCCGCCCGGAGCCAGCCGCGAACACACCATTGCCCAGATTGCCGGGACGTCAGCCTCCTCATATTGCCGCAGCACGTTGAAGGCCCGCACCATCACGGGATTTCCCGCGACCGGAATTTCAAACCCGCCCAAGTGAAAGCTGAGCCCCGCGTGCTCCAGAGGCTTGGCCGCTCTCACCCGGGCAGGCTCAATCTCGATGCCGGCGACATGTACGGCAGGATTCACCGCGGCGAGCCTGTGCTGCAGTTCGACGGCGGTAATGGGAGTTGCCCCGTAGCCCAGATCGACAACCAACGGGGCGTGCGGGCCGGCCATTGTCCCGCCGTCGGGGTCCCCGCCGTCGGGGTTTCCGCCTTCAGCGGACATTCCGGTCCGCAGCCGCCAGGCCTGCGGGCCGGCCAACCAGCGGTCCACCCGGCGCAGGCGGTTGGCATTGGTGGTGCCGCGGGTGATGTTGCCGACGGGTTTTGCCACGCCACCGCTCCTGCGACTGATTCGTTCTGCCCGTTGCACCACTGACTTAGCCTAGCCGCCCTTGCGGAGCGTCCTCGGCTAGGATTCTTCCATGACCTCTTACAAGCTGATTCTCCTGCGCCACGGCCATAGCGAATGGAACGCCAAAAACCTGTTCACCGGGTGGGTGGACGTCGACCTGAACGATCAGGGGCGCCGGGAAGCTGTCCGCGGCGGTGAATTGCTGGTGGAGCACAACCTGCTCCCGGACATCGTGTACACGTCCCGGCAGAAACGTGCTGTGAACACCGCCAACCTGACGCTGGCCGCGGCGGACCGCGGCTGGATCGACGTCAAGCGCAGCTGGCGGCTCAATGAACGCCACTATGGGGCGCTGCAAGGCAAGGACAAGGCCCAGACACTCGCTGAATACGGCGAGGAGCAGTTCATGATCTGGCGCCGGTCCTTTGACACTGCGCCGCCGCCGCTGCCGGACGACAGCGAATTTTCCCAGGTGGGGGATCCCCGTTACGCGGACCTGGGAGACTCGATTCCGCGCACCGAATGCCTCAAGGATGTACTGGAGAGGATGCTGCCGTACTGGGAATCGGACATTCGGGCTGATGTGGCTGCCGGGAAGATGGTCCTGGTCACCGCGCACGGAAACTCACTGCGGGCCCTGGTCAAACACCTGGACGGCATCTCGGACGAGGACATTGCCTCACTCAACATCCCCACCGGGATCCCGTTGGTCTACGAACTCGACGAGAACTTTAAGCCGCTGAATCCCGGCGGCACCTACCTGGATCCGGCGGCGGCGGCGGCGGCCATTGAGGCAGTAGCCAACCAGGGCAAAAAGTAGCCGTTGGCGCGTTTCTTGTGTCGGACGCAGGCAGCCGGAAGTGCTCAGAGAACGAAATCCTCCGGCTGCCACTGTCCGGTCACCAGATAGGCAACCTTGCGCGACACGGAGACACCGTGATCGCTGAAACGCTCGAAGTACCTGCTGGCCAAGGCGACATCAACGGTGGTGGCCGGCGATTCCTTCCACTGCGGTGCTGCGATAGCCTGGAAAACGCTTCGATGCAGCGCGCTGATACTGGATTTTGCGGTTTGGATTTCCGTCACCAGGGCCAGGTCCCGCGTTTGAAGTAGTTCGCCCACCTGCCGGGATATTTTCAGATCCAGCCGGGCCAGCTCGTCAAAGGTGAATTTTAATTGCGCGGGAATCACTGTCAACGGGTAGCGCAGCCGGGCAAGTTGGGCGATATGCCGGGCCAGGTCACCCATTCTTTCCAGCGACGCGCTCATCCGCAGCGATCCAACGATCATCCGAAGATCGCTGGCCACCGGCCCCTGCAGTGCCAGGATATCGATGGCCCGCTCGTCCAGATCATTTTGCAGGAAGTCGATTCGGGCATCTGCCGCGATTACGTCCTGGGCCAGCTCAATATCCGCCCCCTGGAAGGCACGGATGCCGTTTTCGACGCCCTCGGTGACGAGTTGGGATATCTCGATCAGCCCCTCGCCGATTTGATGCAGCTCCGCCTGAAAAACTTTACGCACTGAGCGTCCTTTCGATGGGCACGGGCCACTGCTGTGCAGCGCTCCCGGATGCCGACTGCCACGGTTCTACTGCCATAGCCTGTGCGATCAGTTTTCCAGCAGCGGATGAACACTTCAGCACCAGCGGGTGAACGCTGGCTGAACGCAGCCGTCCGCCCGTATTCTGCCGGGTATTACGGCAGCACTCTGGGGAAGCCTCCGGAGAAGTCTCTGGATGAGACGCTGCCGCATCTGTGTCTAAGCTAGTGACGTGGACCCCATGCTGATCGGTGTAATCGGAGGAATCATCGGCCTTGGGCTGGGCGTCTTCGGCATGATCTCGTTTAATCTCAGCGAGCGTCAGCGCCGGGAAACGATGGAGGTTGAGGAGCCCAATCTGCCGGACGGTGCAGCGGAAGTCCTCTCCGTTGTCGGACGCGCGTTTGTAGTGGTGGACGGGATCGACGGCGTTGTCCGGGCGAGCCCCGGCGCCTACGCGTTTGGCTTGGTCCGCGGGCACACCGTGGTGCACCAGGAGCTGCTGCAGATGACAGCGAGAGTCCGGCGCGACGGCGTCATCGCGGAAGCAACGCTGGAACTGCCGCGGGGTCCGTTAGGTCAGGGAACCATTGTGCTCCAGGTGCGCGTGGCTCCGTTGGGGGAGGAATACATCCTCCTGCTGGCCGACGACCGCACGGAAATCACCCGGACGGAGGCGGTCCGCAATGACTTCGTGGCCAACGTGTCACATGAGCTGAAAACGCCCGTTGGTGCCATCTCGCTGCTGGCCGAAGCGCTGGAAGCCTCGGCCGAAGACGAGGACGCCGTCCGGCGATTTGCGAAGCGGACCCACACGGAAGCCGCACGACTGGCAGCGCTGGTCCAGGACATCATTGAACTATCCCGGCTGCAGGGCACTGATGTGGTGCAGCAGGGGCACGCGGTCGATCTGAACACGGTGATTGCCGAAGCTGTGGACCGTTCCAGGCTGACAGCCGAGAGCAAGAACATCAGTTTCGCCGTGGCGGGCCAAGCCGACCGGGCGGTTTACGGGGACCCGCATCTGCTGGTGACGGCCTTTCGGAACCTGATTGACAACGCCGTGCGGTATTCGCCGGAGAACACCCGAATCGGGATAGGAACCAACTCCGCTGACGGTCTGATCAATATCGCTGTGACCGATCAAGGTGACGGCATTAGTGCCGAGGATCAGGAACGCGTGTTTGAACGTTTCTACCGTGCCGATGCGGCGAGGTCCCGGCACACCGGTGGTACCGGACTTGGCTTGAGTATCGTCAAGCACATCGTCGCCAACCACGGCGGCGAAGTAACAGTCTGGTCGCAACCAGGCAGCGGCTCCACCTTTACCGTCCGTCTGCCGGAAATGGAGGGCAGCCCGGAACCGGCGGTACCGGAACCGGCGGTACCGGAACCGGCGGTACCGGAATCGGCGGTACCAAAGTCCGGAGAACTTTTCACTACTGGGGACGTGCGCGTCCAGAAGAACCAAGGAGCCACTGCGTGAGCAGAATCTTGATTGTTGAAGACGAAGAATCATTCTCGGACCCATTGTCGTATCTGCTCGGCAAGGAAGGCTTCGAGGTCCAGGTAGTGGACAACGGGCTCGACGCTGTCACGGAATTCGACCGGACGGGGGCGGACCTGGTGCTGCTCGATCTGCAGCTGCCGGGGCTTTCCGGGACGGAAGTGTGCAGGGCCCTGCGCCAGCGTTCGGGCGTACCGATCATCATGCTGACCGCCAAGGATGCGGAGATCGATAAGGTTGTCGGCCTCGAGCTGGGGGCGGACGATTACGTCACCAAGCCCTACTCCGCCCGGGAACTGGTCGCCAGGATCCGGGCCGTGCTCCGGAGGCAGGCGGAGCGGGAAGAACTCATTACGTCCACCGTGCAGGCCGGACCGGTGCGGATGGACGTTGAGCGCCATGTGGTCAGCGTGAACGGCGAACCCGTGCTGTTGCCGCTGAAGGAGTTTGAGCTGCTGGAAATGCTGCTGCGGAACTCCGGCCGGGTGCTCACCCGCGGCCAGCTCATTGACCGGGTCTGGGGCTCGGATTACGTCGGTGATACCAAGACGCTGGATGTGCACGTGAAACGGCTGCGCAGCAAGATCGAGAAGGACTCCTCGATGCCCCGCTACCTGGTCACCGTCCGTGGATTGGGCTACAAATTCGAGCCCTGACCGGTGCGGTGGCAGCGGTGCGGGCAGCAGCGGTTACGGGCGACGGCGGCGCGCGGCGGGAGCGCCGCCGTCGGCCGATCAGCTGCCGGACGTGGGCGCTGCGCTGCCGGTCGAGCTGGACGTGCCGGTCGAGCTGGACGTGCCGGTCGAGCTGGAGGTTGACTCCGGGCTGGGGCTGGGGCTGGGGCTGGAGGTGGGGGTGGGAATGTACTGCTGGTACTCCTTGAGCGTCCCATCCAGGACCGGGACGTTGAGCTCGGCCGTCTGCGGGCCGGTACCGCCGGTCTGTTCGAGCTTTAGCAATTCCATCGCCCCGGGCGCGGCGCTGACGGTGCTCAGAATGGACGAGTCCGACTTTTGAGTCAGGTAGTAATCCCCATGTGCCTTAACGGCGATCTCGGTCTGCGAGCCCGCAGGTCCGCTGATGGTCAGCTGGATGTCGCTGTCAGAGGTATTGAACAGCGCGCCGATGACCCGTCCGGGCTTGTTTTCGCCGCTGGAGACGATCAGGATATTGCGCAACTCCAGGCTACCCATGTCAGAGCGCACTCCATCAGAGGCCGAGTAGATCTGGCCGGTGCTCTGCGGGTTGATATAGCTGCAGCCGGAGACCGCGAGCGCACCTGCGCCGATGAGTGCGATCAGGCTGATCCGCTGTGCACGATTGACTATCCGCTTGCTCGCAGCGATTCTCACGTCTAGAACTCCTCATAGAAAGGCCAACAGTATTCCGCCCCAGCTTATCTGGAAACAGGCGTAGGTCACGCTTCGGGCCAGTAACGATCGCGCGCCTGACAGCGGCCGGACGATTCCCGCTGTCGGTAACCGGCCGGACCACCTGCACCGAAACGTCATTTCGTCAAGACCTTTCGGATATCCATTTAGCACCGGGAGCTGGTCATTAGCTGGCGCTGACCTGCGAAAACGCCACGGGGAGAGGCCTGAATCGTGCTAAACTGGTATCCGGGAAAGGGAGAAACCACATGCTTTTTGAGGTCGGCGAGACAGTAGTATACCCCCATCATGGCGCAGCGAAGATCGAGGAGATCAAAATGCGCACCATTAAGGGCGAAGAGAAGATGTATCTCAAGCTCAAGGTGGCGCAGGGTGACCTAACCATTGAAGTACCGGCAGAAAATGTAGACCTCGTCGGCGTGCGGGACGTCGTTGGCAAGGAAGGCCTGGAACAGGTTTTTGATGTTCTCCGCGCCGAGTTTACCGAGGAGCCCACCAACTGGTCACGCCGCTACAAGGCAAACCTTGAAAAACTGGCCTCCGGTGATGTGATCAAGGTTGCGGAGGTTGTTCGTGACCTCTGGCGCCGGGACCATGATCGTGGTCTGTCCGCGGGCGAGAAGCGGATGTTGGCCAAGGCCCGGCAGATTCTGATTTCCGAGCTGGCGCTGGCGGAAAAGACCGATGAAGACAAGGCCGCCACGGTCTTGGATGAGGTCTTGGCCTCCTAGGTCGAAACGAACCTGGCTCAAAGCCCCGGCACCCATGTGGTGCCGGGGCTTTTCAGTGGCCGGGCGCGACCGGCGCGGCGCTGCGCTGCGCGTGAACGCATGGAGACAGGGCGCATGGAGGCAGGGCGCTACGCTTAGGCGCATGGAAACAGAGGGGAAGACCAAGCTCGCCGTCGTCGTCGTCGCGGCCGGATCCGGAGAACGGCTTGGCCTTGGCATGGCCAAGGCCAAGGTGCCGGTCGGCAGCGATCCGATGCTGCTGCACACCTTGCGCACCGTACTGTCGGCCAGGATAGCGGGGCAGATTTGTGTGGCGCTTCCGGCCGGGGATGCTGAACTGCGCGCGCTGTGCAGGTCACTGGATACCGATGGCGACCTGAAGATAACAACGGTCGACGGCGGCACCACCCGGGCGGAGTCGGTGCGGGCGGCGCTGGGTGCTTTGGACGCCGATGTGACAGCCGTGCTTATCCAGGATGCGGCCCGTCCCTTGACCCCCGTGGAGGTCTACCATCGCGTTGCTCAGACCCTGGCAGCCGGCGCGTTGGCCGTTATTCCCGCCCTGCCCGTGACGGATACGGTGAAACTCGTTGAGGGGTCTGCTAGCCAGGGAATCGCCTCTGAGAGAGTGCGGTCGACCCCGGACCGCGCTGCGCTGCGCTCGGTCCAGACCCCGCAGGGATTCGATCTGCCCACCCTTCGCCGTGCCCACGATGCCGCGGAGGGGTTCAGTGCTGAGCAGCGGGCAGCCGTGACGGACGACGCGATGTTGGTGGAGGCAGCCGGCGTCGACGTCTATGTGGTGATGGGCTCGGCGAGCAGCCTGAAGATCACCGGCCCATGGGACCTGCTGCTTGCTGAGGCCTTGCTGGCCGGCCCGCTCGCACCCCGTTGGGTCGAGGGATAGGGGTGGACAGTGCACGCAGAGCCCTTCCGCAGACCGGAATCGGGCTGGATGTCCATGCTTTCGCCCCGGAGGGCGAGACGGTGCCGCTGTGGCTGGCCGGTCTCTTCTGGCCCGGTGAACGCGGACTGACCGGTCATTCCGACGGCGACCCGGTGGCGCACGCGGCGGCGGATGCGCTGTTCTCCGCCGCCGGGCTGGGGGATCTTGGGACCCATTTCGGCACGGACCGGCCCGAATTCAAGGGAGCCAGCGGCGTGACCCTGCTGGCTCAGGCCAGCCGGATCGTCCGGGCCGCCGGTTTCGAGATCGGCAATATCGCCGTCCAATTCGTCGGCAACAGACCAAAGTTCGCCCCGCGACGAGAGGAAGCGCAGCGTGCCCTCAGCGCTGCGGCCGGTGCCCCCGTCAGCGTCTCCGCCACCACCAGCGACACCCTCGGTTTCACCGGTCGAGGTGAAGGGATCGCCGCCATCGCCACGGCGCTGATCTGCCGCGTCGAATAGCTGCGCAGTAAGCGGACAATTCCGGCAGGTCCGATCCGCTAGCCTAGTACGGTGACCCTGCGCTTTTACGATTCCGCCACTGCCGAAATCCGCGACTTTCTTCCCCTGATCGAGGGGGAAGCCTCACTGTACTACTGCGGCGCGACCGTGCAGGGTGAGCCGCACATCGGCCATCTGCGTTCCGCCCTGGCCTTCGACCAGCTGACGCGCTGGCTGCAGTACCGCGGGCTCAAGGTCACCGTGGTCCGTAATGTCACGGATATCGATGACAAAATCCTGTCCAAGAGCGCGGAAGCCGGCGAGCAGTGGTGGGCGCTGGCGTACCGTTTTGAACAGGCCTTTGAGGAAGCCTATGACGCCCTGGGAATTGCCAGGCCGACGTATGAGCCCCGCGCCACAGGACATATTCCCGAAATGCACGCGCTGATCCAGGAACTGATGGACCGCCGCCACGCCTACGCTGCACAGGACGGTTCCGGGGATGTGTACTTCGACGTCCGGTCGTGGGACCGCTACGGCTCCCTGACGCACCAGCGCCTGGATGACATGCAGGCCGCGGCAGATGTGGGCCCCGAGTTCAGCAGCCGGAAGAAGGATCCACGGGACTTTGCGCTCTGGAAAGGCCATAAGGCAGGCGAGCCGGCGACGGCGGCATGGTCCAGTCCGTGGGGTGCCGGACGCCCCGGCTGGCACTTGGAGTGCTCCGCGATGGTGGGGAAGTACCTCGGCGATGCCTTCGACATCCACGGCGGCGGACTGGACCTGCGGTTCCCGCATCATGAAAACGAGATGGCACAGTCGCAGGCAGCAGGAAGAAGCTTCGCTAATTTCTGGCTGCACAACGGCATGGTCACCTACCGCGGCGAGAAGATGAGCAAGTCCGTCGGGAACACCGTCAGCCCGGCTCAGCTGCTGGAACAGGCACCCGCGCTGGTAGTGCGGTACTACCTGGGACAGGCGAATTATCGGTCCGTACTCGACTACCGGCCCGAATCCTTGCCGGAGGCCGCTGCCGCCGTCGATCGGATCCGGAGCTTCCTGACGAACGCGGCAAAGGCGCTCGGACCGGCCGCAGCTGCGGCCACAGCGGGGTCGGGGGCTGCGCCTTCGGCGTTTGAGGCCGCCATGGATGACGACCTGAACGTCCCCGCCGCGCTCGCGGTGCTCCACGATACGGTGCGCCGCGGCAACACGGCCCTGGCCTCTGGCTCTGCGGATGCTGCCGGTGCTGCCGGTGCTGCCGGTGCTGACGGTGAAAGCGTGCTTCGGGAGGCTTACCGCCAGGTGGGCGCCATGACCACGGCCCTGGGCATCAATCCGATGGACCCGCAGTGGCAGGACGACGGCGGCGATCCGGCCGCGTTGCGCGCTCTTCAGACGCTGGTGGAAACCCAGCTTCAGGCCCGCCAGGTGGCGCGCAGCGCCGGAGACTGGGCTGCCTCGGACTCGATCCGGGACGCACTGGCCTTGGCGGGAATCGGTATTTCGGACTCGGCGGACGGCGCCAGTTGGTCGGTCAGGAAGAACTGAAACGCCGGTCGTCGGCGGATTTGGGTACGGTCGGTAAACTGGTAGTCCGTGGAGCTGTATAAGTCCATGACATGTTAGATTTCCGGAGCCCCCAGCGCGGCTCCACCAACCGTTAGGGTTTTACGATGGCCAATTCTTCCCGCGCAGGTGCCGTGCGCAAGCTCAAAAAGGGCCCCACCATCGGAACCGGCGGGCACGGCCGGAAATCCCTGGAGGGGAAAGGCCCCACTCCCAAAGCGGATGAGCGCCCCTACCATAAGGCATATAAGTCCCGGCAGCTTGCCGACCGCTCCGCTGCCAAGCGCGGGGCCGAAAGCCCCGCCTCACGCGGCCGCGCCGGACGTAACGGTCCCAAGGGTCGCGCCACCGAAGAAATGGTGACCGGGCGCAACTCAGTGGTGGAAGCGCTGCGGGCCGGGATTCCCGCCAAAGCCCTCTACGTCGCGGCCCGGATCGAGATGGATGAGCGCGTTCGCGAGTCGCTCAAGCTGGCGGCAGACCGCGGTGTCCCGTTGATGGAAGCCCACAAGCCCGAGCTTGACCGGATGACTGAAGACGCCGTACACCAGGGTCTGGTGCTGCAGATCCCTCCGTATGAGTACCAGGATGCCGTCGACTTCGCGCAGGAAACCATGACCAAATGGAAGAAGGGGTACATCAGCAACGCGCCTCTGTTTGTCGCCCTGGACGGCATTACCGATCCCCGTAATCTCGGCGCCATCATCCGCAGCGTCTCGGCGTTCAGCGGCCATGCCGTGGTTGTCCCGGAGCGCCGCAGCGTCGGTGTGACGGCCTCGGCGTGGAAGACCAGCGCTGGAGCTGCCGTCCGCGTCCCTGTTGCCAAGGCGCCGAACTTGAACCGCGCGCTTGCCGCGTTCAAGGAAATGGGCATTTTCGTTCTCGGACTGGACGGCGACGGGGATGTTTCACTGCCGGGCCTGACGCTGGCCGCCGAGCCCATCTGCATCGTTGTTGGTTCGGAAGGAAAGGGGCTCTCCCGCCTGGTGCGGGAGAATTGCGACCAGATTGTCTCCATCCCGATCGATTCGGCGATGGAATCGCTCAATGCTTCGATGGCGGTCGGCATCAGCCTGTATGAGATCTCCCGGCAGCGCTCGGCCACCCTCTGAAGCCTTCCATGACCGAACCACGCGTGCACACCGTGCGCCCCGACGCAGCTGAAAACCCCGACGC
>JBBSSN010000017.1:0-18274 GCA_038242035.1 Actinomycetales bacterium | reverse complement strand
ATCTCCGGCGGCGTGGTCCGCTACCCGCATCTGGTGTGGGGCTCCTTCGGCAGCTACTCGTTGGGCTTCATCACATGGATTTCCTCCGCCGCCGTACCGGCCATCGAGGTGGAGGGTGCCCTGACGTACGCCACAAAATTTGGCGCGTTTACCGAAAAGAACGATGTCGGCGGCACCGTCGTACACACCCTGACGCCTATCGGAATTCTGATCGCGATCATTCTGATGGCCATTTTTGTGGTTATTAACTGGTTCGGCGTCCGGCTCTTCGCCCAGGTTAACAACGTGCTGGTCTGGTGGAAACTCGCCATCATCATTCTGGTCATCGCGACGTTCCTGATCACCGCCCTGGGCACCACATCGATGGGCAGCCCGAACAATTTCACCTCCCACGGATTTGCCCCGGGCGGCGTTGCCGGCGTGTTCATTGCCGTTTCCACCGCCGGAATCACGTTTTCCTACTTGGGTTTCCGGCAGGGGATCGAGCTTGCCGGGGAGACGACCAATCCTAAGCGCAACATCCCGCTGGCCATCATTGGATCCGTGCTGATCACCTCCATCATCTACGCACTGCTCCAGGTTGCTTTCACGCTTGGCGTCCCCGCCCACGTGCTGGGCGACTCCGGCAGCTGGGCCAATCTCGTGTTCCAAAACGACTTCGGACCGCTGGCCGCGCTGTCGGAATTGGGCGGACTGACCTGGCTCGCCTACCTTCTGTACGCGGACGCAATTATTTCCCCGGCCGACACCGGGCTCGTGTACACCACCATCGCTTCCCGCGTTTCTTACGCGATGGGCCGTAACGGCAACTCCCCACGCTGGTTGGCCACCAACAACAAGCAGGGAGTCCCGTACTGGTCGCTGGTGGTCACCTTCATCGTCGGCATTATCCTGCTGCTGCCGTTCCCGAGCTGGCAGCAGCTGGTCGGCTTTATCACCAGCGCAACAGTCATTTCCTTTGGCTCCGGCCCGCTGGTCCTGGCGATCCTGCGCCGTCAGATGCCCGAGCTGGTCCGGCCCTTCCGTCTGCCCGGCGGGGACATCATCCCCCTGCTCGCCTTCTACAGCGCCAACATGATCGTTTTCTGGGGCGGCTGGTCAACGAATATGAAGCTTTTCGCCACCATTATCATCGGCTACGTACTGCTGGTGTTCTTCCAGATGGTGGGTGACCGGAAGCTCAAACCGTCGCTCGATTTCAGGACCGGAGCAATCTGGGTCCTTCCCTGGTTTGTGGCCATGGCGCTGGTCAGCTGGCTGATGGACCCTAAAACGCATCCCGATCTGTTTGGCTGGGTCTTCCTCATCAATGCCGTTATCAGCGTGGCGATCTTCTACCTCGCGGTCCGGGTGCACCTGCCGATCGAGCAGATCCGCCGGTACATGGAGGAGGCGGAGAACGAGTCCGAGGAGGAAGAGGAATTCATCGGCACGGGGCTCTGAAAGCCCGTTCCCACCGACCTGCTAAGGGAAACCCGGCCAGGTGCGTGGTCAGTAGTTCAGTAGTTCAGTAGTTAGGGTCCGATGTTTTAAAACGCCGGGGGGATTAACCGGGGTCTGGTTGATGATGGCCGGGTGGATACCAAGGGCGGGCTGAAGAAGCGTTTCAAGGCTTTTGAACCGGATGCGGTGATGTTGGTCCCTCCGTCCTTGGATGAGTGGCTGCCGTCGAATCATCTGTCCCGGTTCATTGCCGAGCTCGTTGATACGGAGCTGGATTTGGACCGGTTCTATGCGTCCTATGCCAAGGCCAAGGGACAGCCACCCTATGATCCGCGGTTGATGTTGCGGATCGTTCTGTACGGGTACTGTGTCGGGGTTCGTTCCTCCCGCGGGTTGGAGCGGGCGTGTACGGATGTGGTTGCGTTCCGGTGGTTGGCGATGCAGCAGGCCCCGGATTTCCGCTCGATCGGCCGGTTCCGTGAACGGCACCTGGCGGCGTTGGCGAATGTGTTCCTGCAAGCCCTTCAGCTCTGCCAGGCCGCGGGCATGGTCTCCCTGGGCAAGGTCGCCCTGGACGGAACGAAGGTGAGGGCGAACGCGTCCCGGCACAAGGCGATGTCCTACGCCCGGCTGACGGCGAAACAGAAGGTGTTGGCGGAGGAGATCAGTGCATTGATGGAGGAAGCGAAAACCGTTGATGCCGATGAGGATGCCCGCTTCGGGTCCGGCAAACGCGGGGATGAACTCCCAGCGGAGTTGGCGAACCGGGAAGCCCGTGCCGCGGCGATGGCGACCGCGCGTGCCTCGCTCGAAGAAGAAGCCGCCACCAAGGCACGCCACCAAGCCGAGGAGAGGGCCCGTAATCGTGGCGGTGATGACGATGACATTACCGGTGCCGGCGCCAAAGCCGCTGCGGAGTCGGAGCCGAAGCCGAAGCCGACCGCGCAACGGAACTTCACCGACCCGGACGCGCGGATCATGAAGACCGCGGATGGTTCCTACCATTACTGCTACAACGGCCAGGCCGTCGTTGATGCCGACCACCAGGTCATCATCGCCACGACCCTGAACAACGCGCCCACGGATATCCAGCAGCTGGCACCCATGATCGAGCACACCGTTGACACTGTCGGCGCGATGCCCAAAATGTGGAGTGCCGATGACGGAACCAGTCTTCTGACAAATCCACACCCGCCAGGGCAAACACGTCCTGCTGCGCGGACTCGAGAAAGCAGCCCACGAGTGGGAACTGCTGGCCGGATGCCGCAACCTCCTCAAACTCCACAGTTTCCTAACCAACCCGGCCACCTAAGAGAGGCGGGAGCAAAGAAAACCAGCCACTACAGCCCCTCACCGGACGTCAGGGTAAACCTGGATACGGCAAAGCGCCCGTACCGTCGAGGGCGTGCAGGGTTCCAAGTGCTCCGCTAATGGACATGATTCCAATCATCCGCCCGGCCGTTCAGGCTAAGCTCCCCAATGATTTCCCTGGCAATGACACCTGGAGTTGGACCCACATTGATGCGGATCTCCGGTTCATCCGGCCCTGGTTCCTCCAGATCCGCGAACTGACTATCCAGCAGACTCGTCGGCATGAAGTGCCCGCGCCGCACGGCCAACCTGGCCGCAATGGTTTCTTTGCTGCCGCTGAGAAAGACGAAGACGACGCCGGAACCACGCCTGTTAATCGCGTCCCGGTAGGAACGTTTAAGGGCGGAACAGGTAATGATTCCATCCTGTCCATCGTCAAGGGTCTGCTCGACCCAATCCGCAACCTTGGCCAGCCACGGCCAGCGGTCCTCGTCCGTGAGCGGCTCGCCGGCCGCCATCTTCTGCACGTTGGCTTCCGGATGCAGCGAGTCCCCCTCCTCGAACGACCAGCCCAGCTGTCCGGCCAGCAGAGCGGCGACAGTGGACTTGCCGCACCCCGAAACACCCATCAGCACCAGCACGATGGGCCTGCCGGCAAGACTGCCGGCAGCGTCCGGGGCAGGACTGTCGGTGACGGACGGGACGGGCGGCAACGGAGACATGGAACCATCCTGCCAGCCGGACATGACATTGTCAGCAACCTTCCAGAGTCACCGGACGCGATATTGCCGCACAGGAGGCGCAAAAGTGCCAGACTAGGAGAACGCAAGACCGCCAGTGGGCTTTGCAATGGCCGATGGCCACCTGCGGACCTGCGGCGCCATGATAGTGAATTCGTATCCAGGAGGTTCGTTTTGTCCATTGTTCGTATACTCGCCCGCCCGATGCTCGCTTCGTCATTTATCCTCAGCGGACTGGACCGGCTCCGCCATGCGGACCAGACTGCCAAACAGCTCTCCCCGGTGCTCAGCACGGCCGTTAACGCACTCCCCTTCGCAACGGATGAGAAGATGCTGGCCCGCGTCATCGGCGGAACCCAGCTCGGCGCGGGAGTAATGCTCGCGGCCGGTAAGTTCTCCCGGCTCTCTGCCCTCCTGCTGACGCTGACTTCCACCCTTAGTGCCGTCGTCGAATACCGCACTGCGGATTCAAGCACCTCTGAAGGCCGCACGCAGCGCCGTCATCAGCTGCTGAAAAACGTCTCGCTGTCCGGCGGCATGCTGCTGGCCGCCGTCGATACAGCAGGCAAGCCGGGCTTGGCCTGGCGTGCCGGCCACTTGGCGGAGGCAGGGAAGAAGACCACCCGCAAGCAGCTCAAGCACGCAGACAAGGCCGTGCGCCGCGTGGCCAACGAAGTGACGGGCGCCTAGCCCTCCATGGCTTCCCCCTTCGCCGCCGCTCCGGCCGATCCGCAGGCTGTGCGCGCACAGCACGCAGTATCGGACGCCAAATCTTCCGAAGCCGCTGCGCCGTATGCTGCCGGCGGCGCAGCGCGGATCGAGGGCCGTTGGCCAGCGCCGCTGGCGGTTCGGCCGGTGAACGCCACGCTGACGGTTCCCGGGTCCAAATCCCTGACCAACAGATATTTGGTGCTCGCGGCGCTGGCGGACGGGCCGTGCCGGCTCCGCGCGCCGCTCCACTCACGCGATTCCGCGCTGATGATTGCCGCGTTGCGCCAGTTGGGTGCCGTCATTGAGGAGCTCGACGGCGACGGACAGTTTGGCCCTGACCTGCAGGTCACGCCGATGCCTGCGGACGCCGTACTGGCCGCCGGAGCGGCGATCGACTGCGGCCTCGCCGGAACTGTGATGCGCTTCGTACCCCCGGTTGCCGCGCTCGCCACCGGCAGCGTGGCGTTCGACGGCGACCCGCACGCCCGCCAGCGTCCGATGGGTCCGGTTCTGGACGCCCTGCGGGACCTGGGCGTGGAAATCTCCGGCCAACCCGCCGCGCGGGCGATGCCGTTCAGCATCAATGCCACCGGCCGTGTCCACGGGGGCCACCTCCTCGTTGATGCCAGCGGCTCGTCACAGTTCATTTCGGCTTTACTGCTGGCCGCCCCCCGCTTCGAGGCGGGACTACAGCTCGAACACACCGGGAAACCTGTGCCCAGTCTTGATCACATTGCCATGACCGTGGATGTGCTGCGCGGCGTTGGCGTCGAGGTTGATGACTCGGTACCCGGCCGGTGGACGGTATCGCCGGGCCCGATCCGGGCCTTCGACATCGTCATAGAACAGGACCTCTCCAATGCCGGCCCTTTCCTCGCCGCCGCCCTGGCCACCGGCGGCACGGTGCGCATCCCCGGCTGGCCCTCTCCCACCGCTCAGGTAGGCGATAAATGGCGCGACATCCTGCCGAAATTCGGCGCTGCTGTTTCGCTCGCGGATGGTGTCCTCACGGTGACCGGCGGCGAAACCATCAATGGGGTTGAGCTGGCG
This sequence comes from Actinomycetales bacterium, assembly GCA_038242035.1. Lineage (GTDB taxonomy): Bacteria > Actinomycetota > Actinomycetes > Actinomycetales > Micrococcaceae > Arthrobacter_M. The sequence continues at coordinate 13,019 of JBBSSN010000017.1, read as the reverse complement.
GATACCAGCGAGCTGGCCCCCACCGTTGCGGCGCTGTGCGCTTTGGCCACCGGTCCATCGCGGCTCACCGGCATTGCGCACCTGCGCGGCCACGAAACCGACCGTCTGGCCGCGCTCGCAGCTCAGATCAATGCACTGGGCGGCTCCGTCGTGGAAACTCCGGACGGGCTGGAGATCACCCCGGCACCCCTGCATGGCGGACTCTTCCACAGCTATGCCGACCATCGGATGGCTACCGCCGGGGCCATCATAGGTTTGGCAGTACCCGGCGTTGAGGTTGAAGACATCGGAACCACGGCCAAGACCATGCCCGAATTTCCGGCCCTCTGGGACGCACTGCTGACCCACTCGGGCCGCTTTGGCTCCAGCGCCACCCGATGACTCGAAGCACGCGGGACTGGGACGAATCCGATGTTCGGATCCGCCCGAACAAGAAGGGCAGCCGGCCGCGCACGAAGGACCGTCCTGCCTATGACGAAGCCGTGGTTGGCCGCATCATCACCGTGGACCGCGGCCGCTATACCGCCATTGTGGATGAAGACACGGACACCGAGCGTACCCTGACCGCAGCACGGGCGAGGGAATTACGCCGCAATCCCGTGGTGGCCGGTGATTTTGTCGCCCTCGTCGGAGATACAACGGGGGCACCGGATACACTGGCCCGGCTGGTGCGGGTTCAAGAGCGCCGCACCGTGCTGCGTCGGAGCGCTGACGACACCGACCCGATCGAGCGGATCGTGGTGGCGAACGCGGATCAGCTGGTGATCGTTGTGGCCGCCGCCAATCCAGAGCCCCGCACCGGATTCATCGATCGCGCCCTGGTTGCCGCTTACGACGCGGGCATTGCCCCGCTGCTGCTGGTCACCAAGGCGGATGTCAAAGATCCCGCCGACCTATTGGCCAACTACGCCTACCTGGACATGACCGTAGTGGTGAGCCGCACCGCCGCAGACGCCGCCTCCGGGATTGATGCACGCAGCGATGACGGCCTGTCAGCACGGCTCGCCGGCACGGCCGTCGAGCAGCTTAAAGGGCACCTCGACGGCAAGGTTTCCGTCATGGTCGGCCATTCCGGTGTCGGAAAATCCACCATGGTTAATGCCCTGACCGGTTCGCAGCGGGCCACGGGCGGCGTCAATTTGGTCACCGGCCGCGGCCGCCATACCTCCTCATCAGCGCTGGCGCTGCGGCTGGCGGATGGCTCCCCCGGCAGCTGGATCGTCGACACCCCGGGCATCCGGTCCTTTGGCCTGGCGCACGTGGATCCGGACCGGATACTGCAGGCATTTCCAGACCTCCAGCCGGGAACGGACGCGTGCGAGCGTGGCTGCAAACACGACGACGCCGCCGTCAACTGCGGCCTGGATCCGTGGGTGGCCCAAGGGCATGCGGGCGACGCCGGGCCGGCCAGACTCGCGTCCCTGCGCCGGCTGCTGAGCACCGGCACCCGTACCGAAGGCAGGGCGCAGGCTAAGGAGCTGGGCAGCATCGGTTAGGGCCGTGACCTCCCGTACGCCCAGCCTCCCCTGCTGGGCGGCAAAGGACGATAGCGTGAACCCATGACCCATGCCCCGCAAAGCTATAATGACGATCTCCGCCTTGCCCATGTCCTGGCGGATTCGGTGGATTCACAGACCATGTCCCGCTTCAAGGCGCTCGACCTGCAGGTGGAGACCAAACCGGATCTGACTCCCGTGACGGATGCGGACAAGTCAGCGGAGGACTCCATCCGCAGCCAGCTCTCCCGGGTCCGCCCCCGCGATGCGGTACTGGGGGAGGAATTTGGCAGCAGCGGGCATGGCTCCAGGCGTTGGATCATCGATCCGATCGACGGCACCAAGAACTTTGTCCGCGGCGTTCCCGTCTGGGCAACCCTGATTGCACTCGTCGACGAAGGGCGCCCCGTCGTCGGCCTTGTCAGCGCCCCCGCGCTGGGAAAGCGCTGGTGGGCTGCCCAGGGCACCGGTGCCTACACCGGCAAATCGCTGGCAGCAGCCAGCAGGCTGCGCGTTTCCAACGTATCCGAGCTCTCGAATGCCTCCTTGTCGTACTCGTCCCTGTCCGGCTGGAAGGAAAGGGGCAACAGGGAGCAGTTCATTTCCTTGACGGACAAGGTCTGGCGCGCCCGTGCGTACGGCGACTTCTGGTCCTATTGCCTGGTCGCCGAGGGAGCGGTGGACATCGCGTGCGAACCGGAGCTGAATCTCTATGACATGGCAGCCCTGGTCCCGATCGTCGTCGAGGCCGGCGGCCGGTTTACCTCGTTGGAAGGTGCCGATGGCCCCTTCGGCGGGAATGCGCTGGCCACCAATGGCATTCTCCATTCCGAAGTACTCCATACGCTGAACCCTGACCACGACGACCTGCTCTAGCGGTTGACCTGGCCGCGGGAAGGAAAACCTTGATCATAAGACTGAACACAACACTGCCCGTAACACAGAACGTAACACTGGCGGCGGCCGCGGGAATTTCATAGTCTTGTGGGCATAGGTCACGAGTGCCAGCGCTAAACCCCGGTTTGCTGGCCGGCAACCCTCCCTTCGCGGCGGGGTGCCCCGGGTGACGACCTGGCCGGACCGAAGCGGTCCCGGCAAGCGCGGACTCCGGCACCGGCCGGGTCCCTCCCTTCGTGAGGTCACCATGAGTATTGACACCGTTGAATCCAGCTATTCCTCCTCCCCCGCTAGTGCAGCTGCCTCCCCCTCGGCGGCAGCCCCGCCAAAGGCCGGCGGTGGTCCGCTCTTGGACGTCACCGGCCGGAACCTGCAGTCGCCGCTGATTCAGGGCGGGAGCGTGCGCTACGCCAATCTCGACTATGCCGCGTCCGCCCCCGCGCTGTCCGACGTCGCGGACCATCTGGCGCTCGTCCTGCCGTACTACGCCAGCGTCCACCGCGGGGCAGGCTTCGCCTCTCAGGTCAGCACCTCAGTCTACGAAAATGCCCGGCACACGGTTCGGGCCTTCGTCGGCGGCCGGGCCGGTGATGCGGTCATCTTCACCCGCAACACCACCGATTCGCTGAACCTCCTGGCCGGCTGCGTTGCGGACATCGTCGCGGACTCGAGTGCCGACGTCGTCTATCTGGACATTGAACACCACGCCAACCTGCTCCCCTGGCAGCAGCTGCCGCATCGCAGCGTACCGGCGGAGACTTCGCTGGCAGCGACGCTGACGCGCCTTGAAGCCGAGTTCCAGGCCGGGAACGTCGCGCTGCTGGCGGTCACCGGCGCCTCCAATGTCACCGGGGAAATTCTGCCCATTGCGGCGCTGGCGGCGCTGGCGCACCGCTACGGCGCACGGATCGTTGTCGACGCCGCCCAGTTGGCCCCGCACCGAAGGATCAATATCGCTGCCGATGGCATCGACTACGTCGTCTTCTCCGGCCACAAGCTTTATGCGCCGTTCGGCAGCGGCGTCCTTGTCGGCCGCCCCGACTGGCTCGATGCCGGCACGCCGCACCTCGCCGGCGGCGGAGCCGTCAAAGAAGCACGGCTCGATTCCGTTAATTGGGCCACCGGTCCTGCACGGCACGAGGGCGGCTCCCCCAATGTCCTTGGCGCGGCCACGCTGGCCAAGGCGGCCGAAATCCTCACGGCGGTGGATCAGCAGCAGCTGCAGGACCACGAAGAGAACCTGCACCGCGAGCTCGTCGACGGTCTGGAATGCCTGCCCGGCGTCACGGTACACCGCCTTTTCTCCGATTCCGGCGAGTTCCCAGGGAGCGGAACCATCGCAGTCGTGAACTTCTCCGTCGCCGGCTATGACGCCGGGCTAGTGGCCGCCTATCTCTCCGCCGAGCACGGGGTCGGCGTCCGCGACGGCAAGTTCTGTGCGCATCCGCTGCTGCGCCGGCTCGGGCTTCCGTCGGGTTCCCTGCGGGCCAGCTTCGGGGCAGGCTCCCGCACCGAGGACGCACAGCGGCTCATCGCCGGCGTTGCCGCCCTGCTGAGATCCGGCCTCGGCTGGGACTACGTGGTGGATGCGGGGCGCTGGGTACCGGCCGATGACGTCCGCAGCTACCCGGACTGGGCCCCGAACACCCCCGGTACCGCCGGTGCAGCCCCCTGCAGCACCGAATGACGGACCTGCCGACGGGATTCGGTGCTGCAGGGTCCATGGGATAGGGTTTTCTCGCAGGTTTTCCGCGGTTTCGGTGTTTTCGCCGCTTTCCAGCTTTCCTAAAGGAGCAGCAGCGTCATGGCAGCAGGCAACGGCGGCCCCCGCCTGGACAGCACACGCCGCAAAGAACTCGCTGACAGCTTCCAGGACGGGGCGGAACACTATGAGCGGGTCCGTCCGGGATACCCGCCGGAATCGCTGGGCTGGCTCCTTGAGGGAACTGGCCTGAACACCGAGTTGTTGAACGCTGAGTTGTTGAACACCGAGTTATTGAACACCGGGCCGAACGCAGGCGGTTCCCCGCGGGATGTCCTGGATCTGGGGGCCGGGACGGGTAAATATACTGACCTCCTGCTGGCGCGCGGGCTCAACGTCGTTGCCCTGGATCCTTCCCGCGACATGCTCACACAGCTGCAGCGCCGCTATCCTGCGGTGCGGACCATTCTCGGTACCGCCGAACGCATCGATCTGCCGGATACCTGTATGGACGTCGTCACAGCGGCCCAGGCCTGGCACTGGGTCGATCCGCTGGCGGCCAGCACGGAGATCAGCAGGGTCCTGCGACCAGGGGGCGTACTGGGCCTTGTCTGGAATCAACTCGATGTCAGTGTGCCCTGGATTCACCGGTTATCGAGGATAATGCACGCAGGCGATGTCCACAAACCGGATTTCCAGCCGGTGCTGGGCCCGGAATTCGGCACGCCCAGGCTTTCAACCAAGCAATGGTTCCAGCCGCTTACCCCGCCGGACCTGATGGAATTGGTGAAGTCCCGCAGCTATTACCTGCGGGCCAACGAAGCCACCCGGGCGAAGGTGCTGGCCAATCTGCGTTGGTATCTCTTTGGCCACCTTGGCCATGGCCCGGATGATGTCCTGGAATTGCCCTACATTACTCAGACCTGGCGCGCCCGGCCCGCCGCCGATCTCGACAGATCCGCCACCGAGCCAGTATAGATTCGCAAGACGCGCAAAAGGCCACGCGCTCCGGTCTCTGGAGATGAAACGCTCCCATAGCCCGTCCACCCGAGAACCAATAGTCAGCAGCCGTTTAGCTTGCGGGTGTGGTCCAGGTAGCGGTCGCGAGAGGTGCTGGGACCGGCTGTTGTCCGTGCGGGGTATCGATGGTGAGTGCGCCGTTGTGGGAGCGGGTGTTGATGATGGTGCCGGGAGTGATGCCGAGGGCAGTGGCCGTGGCGAGGTCGTCGGGGTCCGCGTCGGAAATGCGTCGCACGAGGTGTCGTCCGGGGCCGGCGTCGTCCAGACGCGTGGCGCCCGGGATGGTGTAGGTGTGCCCGTCGGCGGTGGGTATGGGGTCGCCGTGCGGGTCAGTGCTGGGGAGTCCCAAAAGGGCATCGATGCGGTCGATGAGCTGGTCCGTGGCGCCGTGTTCGAGCCGTTCGGCTTCATCGTGGATCTCGTCCCACCGGTAGCCGAGGGTGGTGACGAGGAACGTTTCGATGAGTCGGTGCCGACGTACCATGACCAATGCGAGCCGCGTGCCGGTATCGGTGAGGTGGACGGGCTTGTAGGGCTGGTAGTCGATGAGACCCTGTGCGGCAAGACGTTTCATGGTGTCCGTGACGTTTGCGGGGGTGGTTCCGAAACGGGCTGCGAGAGCCTTCGTCGTAATCGGCGGGTCGCCCCACTCGGTCGCGGACCAGATTGCCTTAATGTAGTCCTGTGCGACTGGGGTGAGCGATTCGATGTCCACATCGCCGACGCTACCTGATTCCCTCACTACGGTCAGCTCGTGACGGTGAGGACGATCAGGGCGAGGTTCAGCAGCACGATCAGTACCGTGACCAGCCAGGCGGTCCAATGGAGGATTCGACCGTTGCTGAACGATCCCATCAGGGAGCGGTTCCGGGTATAGGCGACCAGCGGGATCAGCGCGAACGGGATCCCGATACTGAGCAGGACCTGGCTGAGGACGAGGGCACGGGTTGGATCGAAACCGATCCCGAGAACGATCAGCGCTGGGATGAGGGTGATCACCCGGCGAAGCAGCAGGGGGATGCGCAGGTGCAGGAGTCCGGACATGATCGTGGATCCGGCGTAGCAGCCGACGGAGGTGGAGGCGAGCCCGGAGGCGAGCAGACCGATACCGAAGATCACCCCGACAGCGGGACCCAAAGCGGTCACGATCGCGGTGTGGGCACCCTGGATGGTGTCAGTTCCGGAGACCCCTCGGAGGCTCGCCGCGGCGAGGAGGAGCATCGCGACGTTCACGGTCCCGGCGATCACCAACGCGATCACGACGTCCCATCGGGTCGCCCGCAGCAGACGGATGATCCTTTCCGGGTCGGTGCTGGTACCGTGACGGTCGCGTGCCAGCCCTGAGTGGAGATAGATCGCGTGCGGCATTACGGTCGCACCGAGCATGCTCGCCGCGAGCAATACCGTTTCAGCGCCCTGGAACCGGGGCACTAACCCTCCCACGACACCGCTCCAAGACAGCGGGCTCACTACAAGCCCGGTGACGAAACCGACCGCGATCACTGCCAGTAGCCCGATGATCACGAACTCAAAAGGCCGCTGGCCGCGGCGGGACTGCACCGACAGCACAATCGTCGAAACCACCCCCACGATCAGGCCGCCAAGCAGCAGCGGCACATCGAAAAGGATCTGCAAAGCGATTGCCCCACCGATCACTTCGGCCAGGTCCGTCGCCGCAGCCACGATCTCCGCCTGCACCCAGTACCCCAGCCTGCCAACCCTGGGGAGCCGGTCACCCAAAAGCTCCGGCAGGCTCTTCCCGGTAACGAGGCCCAACTTCGCGGAGAGGTACTGAATGAGGACCGCCATCACGTTCGCCACCACTAGCACCCACACCAACAGGTACCCGTACTTCGCTCCCGCGGTCAGGTTCGCCGCAACGTTCCCCGGATCCACATACGCGATCGCCGCCACAAACGCAGGCCCCAGCAGGAAGAACAGACGCTTCTCCGGCCGCGAGGACCCAATCGCCCGCTCATCCGCTACAGGATCCGGAACAAGGCCGGCATGCACATCACTCATAGGAGTTAATCTAGCTTAACTTTTGGTAGAGTGCTGGCCTTTCTCGGACTGTCTCCATCGCTAAGAATCACGTCTCCGCTGGCCTCCGGCGTGGCCTTCAACGTCCGTCGGCTGCTATGCCGGTGCCACCATCATGGGTGGTCTGCTGTTAACCCGGATTCCCGTGCCCGCCCGGCGAGCCGTCAGCCGGATTCCTGCACTGACCCTGCTGGCCATCGGAGCGGACCCAACGCAAGCACTGGTATTCAGTCAGGTGGCCCTGAGCTTTGGCATCCCTTTCGCGCTCATCCCGCTCTTCCTGCTCACCGGGAACGCGAAGGTGATGGGCTCCTACCGGGACGGACCAGCCCTGCGCTTTGCCGCCGTCGTCGCCATAGCCTTAGCCATTGCCCTCAACGGCGTGCTGCTGTTTCTCACTGTCCCGGGTCAAGGCTAAGCCGCCGACGATGAAGGTAACGTGGTGATTGTGAAACCGGCAGCAGTGAAACCGACGCCCACCTCCTCCAGCGTCGAGGACTACGTGAAGGTCATTTATGCCTTTACCGAGTGGCAGGACAAACCGATTACGTCCACACAACTGGCGACGCGGCTGGGTGTGGCGAATTCCTCCGTCTCGGAAATGGTCCGCAAGCTCAAGGACCAGGGATTGGTGGATCATCAGCCGTACAGTGCCGTCCGCCTGACCCCCGAGGGCCAGTCGGTGGCACTGTCCATGGTCCGCCGGCACCGGCTGCTGGAAACCTATCTAGTGCAGGAACTCGGCTACAGCTGGGACGAGATCCACGACGAGGCCGAGCTGCTGGAGCACGCCGTCTCGGATACTTTTATCGAACGGATGGATGCCAAGCTCGGCCGCCCGGCCCGTGACCCGCACGGCGATCCGATCCCGACCGCCGACGGCAGTGTGACGATGCCGGCAGCGCATCGAATGAACCAGCTTGACCCCGGGCACAGCGGTCGGATTACCCGAATCAGCGATCACGATCCGGAGCTTCTGCGGTATCTTGATCAGCAGCGGATCGGGCTGGATGCACCGATTCGCGTGCAAGGGCGCAAACCCTTCGGCGGCGCACTCGTGGTCCGCGTCGGGACGGGCCCGGGAGCCCGGGATTTCGATCTGACCGAGGAGGTCAGCGGGGCGCTATGGGTCTCGCCCGAGGGGACCCATCCGGGCTGCACACTGACAGGGACTACGTTGACCTGAATTCCGGTGCCCGCCGCTGTAAAGACAATCCAAGCCCGGCATTGACGGCACTGACCACGACCAGCACAACGGCCGGCGTCTGCAGTCCCGCGTCCGCCAAGGCGAGCGCGGCCAGCAGGAAGATCAGCAGCGCCGCAGGTGCCACCAGCGGCAGCGGTACCCGATGCACCGCTCTCGGGGCCAGGAGCAGGCTCCACACAATGACGACGGCGGCGGGCAGCGAAATGCCGACGATAAAGTTCCATGGAGGGGCGAGCCGAAAGCCCCAAAAACAGAAAGCGGCGACCATCACGACCTCCAGCAGAAAAGCCACGCTGAGGTGCACCCCGGTGAGAAAGGCAGGAGGTGAGGCAGCCCTGCGTCTGCTCATGGGGAGGTAATTCCGAATGCACTGGCCACAATCGCCAAGCTTAGCAATACCCCGCAGCCCGGTGTGCCGCCAACCATGACGGTTCTCCCTCTGACCTTCTATTGTGGAGGGATGACTGCATCCCCGAAATCCGCCCGAACCGTCGGATTGATCGCCGATCATGGGTTACCGAGCGCGCTGGCGTACAAGCTTCAGGAGACCCTGCCCGGGCTGCTGGCATCATCACTGGACCCCGACGTGGAGTGGACCGTTGAAGTCGATGACCGGTCCCTGCCCCTGGATGCCAACGGCGACGTGGAGTTGAATATGCACGCCGGCGAGGTCCGGGACAGTGCCGGGTGGGATTACCTGGTATATCTGACGGATTTGCCCAAGTACTCCGACGGCGAACCCATGCTTTCAAGCACCAATGTTGGCTATCGGTCCGCGATGATCGCGCTCCCTGCTATGGGCGTCTTACGCTTGAGCCGCGCCCGCCGGACGCTACTGCAGACCATCGGGGTCCTGCACGAGGCCAACGATGCCCGGTCCTTGGGACGGGGCAGGATCTCACAGGTCACTTCTTCGATCTCGGCCGAACATACGCTCCTCTCGGACCATATTGACGAGAACTCATATGAGACGCTCAAAGGAATCCGTGGCCGGGTACAGCTCCTGGCGGGAATGGTCCGCGGCAACCGTCCATGGCGCATAGTCCCGGGTCTTTCCGGGGCGATGGCCGCAGCGATTGCCACCGGCGCCTTCGGCATTTTCTACACCAGCATCTGGAGCATGGCCGACTACCTCAGCCCGGGGCGCCTGGCGCTGATCAGCCTGCTATCAGTGACCATCATGACGGTATGGCTGATCACTCACAATGATCTGTGGGAGCGCCCCGTCGGAAACAAGAAGATCGAACGAGGGCTGAGCTACAACCTGGCCACGTCGCTGACCATATCGATCGCCGTGACCTTCATGTACCTGGGCTTGTTTCTGGTGATCTTCCTAGGCGGGTTGATTGTCATTGATGCCGAGTTCCTCTCCGTTCAGCTCAAGCACCCTGCGGGAATCGGCGACTACCTCAATCTCGCGTGGCTTTCCGCCTCGCTGGGGACAATTGCCGGCGCCCTCGGCTCCAGCCTGGACGACGAAGACTCCGTAAGGAAAGCGACGTTCAGCTCCCGCGAATACGCCCGCCGCCAATTGTCCAAAGCCGAGTCAGCAAGCCGCGAGGACTAAGCGGTCGCCCGGGCCGGCTAAAAAAGCCCGGGCGGTAAGGTCTCCCTAGCCTTCGCAGTCCCGGCAGTACAGTTTGCCGTTCTTTTCCCGGGCGACCTGGCTGCGGTGCCGGACCAGGAAACAGGAGGAGCAGGTGAATTCGTCATCCTGGGCAGGGATGACCTGCACGATGAGTTCTTCGCCGGAGAGATCGGCACCGGGCAAATCAATGCCTTCGGCCGTGTCCGAATCCTCAACATCTATATGGGCGGTCTGTGCGCCTCCGCGCTGAACCTGCAGAGCCTGCAGCGACTCGGTTCCATTGTCATCGTCTTTATTGCGTGGTGCGTCGTAATCCGTTGCCATTCGGTTTCTCAGACTCCTGATGTGCTCGTTTTTTCGGCAGGTAATTCAGCGCCCCATACTAGCCGCTTATGTGGGGAATTCAAGCCTTCTGGCTCAACTAATCGTCCAAACTCCCCCGCGAGGGGGCCATACCCCCGTCTCAACGTCCGGTCCAGGCCAAAGATTCCCGCAGATACCCGCGTTCACACCGCCCGCATATGCCGTTGATCACTTTGCTCCCGATGACCGGAAAAACCGCAGGAATGGGCTGTGTTCGAGGAACGTTGCCGCTGAGCTGGCCGTATTAGCCCCATGCTGCCAAGTACGCTTAGCATTGCCTGCAGGTGCCCGTCACCAGCAGCACCTCAATCTCCACAGCGAAAGGAAAACACGCTCATGGGAGCCGTAGAACTGATGCTGATCAGGCACGGAGAAAGCGCCGGCAACGTAGCCGCCTCTGCCGCTCAGGCTGCGGGAGCCGAAGTCATCGACATGGCTCTCCGCGATGCGGATGTCCCGCTCAGTCCCACAGGCTTCCAACAGGCCCAGGCGCTGGGCAAGTGGTTCGCGGCACTTCCCGGTACCGAGCGCCCGGAATCGGTCTGGTGTTCCCCGTACTTGCGTGCACAACAGACCGCCGAGGGCGCCGGTGCTACCCGATTTCCAGGGGCCCGCAGCAGCATTCGCACGGACGAACGGCTACGTGATCGTGAATTAGGCATTCTGGATCTGCTCACGTCCGCAGGCGCCCGTGCCCGCTATCCGGAAGAGGCGCTTAGGCGACAGTGGCTCGGCAAGTTCTACTACCGACCGCCCGGTGGCGAGTCCTGGGCCGACGTCGCGCTCAGGCTGCGGTCGCTGCTTGCCGACCTGGACCGGATCGAAGATGGCCGCCGCGTCGCGCTCTTCTGCCATGACGCCGTCGTCCTGCTCATGCGCTACGTGTGTGAGGGGCTCACCGTAGAAGAGTTGTTGGACGTGGCCGCGCGGACTGTTGTCCTCAACGGATCGGTCACCCGTCTCGTCCGGCCTTCCGGCGGCGGGGTCTGGCGGTCAGTTTCCTTCAGCGAAGTGACGCATCTGGAGGCCGAGGGAACACCCGTCACAGTCCACTCCGGGGATACTGACGTTCAACCAAAGTGAATCGATAGCACCCGCATTGTTGCGCCGCTAAAAGCTTTCCCGAGACGCAGACGGCAAGGACGACCGCGACACCGTCCTGGTCATCGGCGGCGCTGTCAGGACGCCCGGCGCCGCCGTTCTGGGCCTCGCTGCACTGCGGACCGGCGCTGGACGACGCCAAGCGGACCGTCGCATTGCTGCAGAATATTGCACCGCCGCTGCGTGAGGACACGTGCTTGATCCTCGATGCCGTCGCGCTCGGCCTGCTCGGCGCCCCGGAACCGCTGTACAGGCGGCGGCAGAGACGACTGGTTCTCACAGCGGATCGGACGGAGGCTGCCCGGCTGTTGGCGAACGACACGGGCCATGCCGACGAGATGGACATGTCCATTGCAGTGCCGCGGATTGCCGAAACATACAGCGCTGTCGTCACCAGGCAAGGGTTGATTGCCGATTCGGACGGCAAGATATGGGAGGTGGCCCCAGGTAACCCAGGACTTGCAACATCGGGTCGCGGCGACGTCGGGGCTGGTGCCGTTGCCGGGTCCCTGGTCCGCAAGGCAGCACCGGCGCAGGCGGGCTGCCGGGCAACGGACCTGCATGCGACCGCCGGCGACAGATTGGCCGCTGCAGTCGGTCCTGTCAGTTCCCTACCCGGGTATTGCTGGACGCAATGCCGAAGGTGCTGGCAGCACTTACCGCGCAGCTGTAACAAGGACTGTTCAGTTACAAGGACTGTTCAGTTACAAGGACTGTTCAGTTACAAGGACTGTTCAGTTACAAGGACTGTTCAGTTACAAGGACAGCGCCAGTCACAAGCACGGTGCTAGTTACAAGCACGGTGCTAGTTACAAGCACGGCGAAGTGGCGTATCTTACAAGGACGGGCCCGCGGGACCGGGTCCCAGAGTCTAAAGCAGGCCAGCCGGCCGTAGAGCTAGGGAGCGAATCATGCCTGACAAATCGCCTCACCATCACACGAAGAAAGCTGCCAAGAGCATCAAGGAAAAGCGCGCGGAAAAACGGACAAAAAACGGCACGGATGCCGCCCCGGATGCCGTGGCGCACATCAAGAAGCACTAGAGGATCACTAATCCTGCCTACGCTCCGGCTCCCCTTCCTCATAGGAAACGAGCAGCCGGAGCGCTTAGGGCTGCCCGTACGCTGGCAAGCGACGACGCCGCCAATTCCGCACGGGCCACCGCTACCACGTAATGGCCGGTTGTATTGCCCTCCTGATCGCTTCCCTTTGGTTCGTCGTCAGGCCACGGACAGTTCCTGCCCTGTAGTACCAGGACGGGCCAGTCCGTCGTAGTACCGGGACGACCCAGTCTGCTGCTGTGTGTCTGCTGTTTTGGTCGGTCCTAGAAGGGTGGGGGTTGGGGGTTTTTGGTGTAGGTCCGGCCGGTGGGTGAGGTGTGGATGAAGGTGCCGGGGCTGGGTTGGGTGACGGTCCAGCCGGTGCCTGGGTTGTCTTTGAGGTGGTGGTCTGTTGTGCAGAAGAGTCCGAGGTTGGTGTCGCTGGTTTCGCCCAGGGGCAGGGGTGTGCCGTCGGGGGCGTAGGTTTGCCGGTAGAAGGGGATGGTGTGGTCGATGTCGCAGTCCCTGGCGGGTTTGTCGCAGCCGATACCGCGGCAGGTTTGGT
>JBBSSN010000016.1:0-19303 GCA_038242035.1 Actinomycetales bacterium | reverse complement strand
TGGCCGCGGAATCCTCGACGACGGTCCTTCGTGTTACGGCCCCGGGGCGGAATATCCAGGCAAAGGACACGATGAACCAGACGACTTCGATGGTGCGTTCGACGGTGCTACGGTCCGCGCTCCCGCGTTGGAGTGCCGTGGTGGTCTGGATTATCTGCGCCGGACTGGCCGTCAACTTCCTGGTGCTGGGACGGGCCGCCGCGCTGCTGGCATATCTTCCCTGGCTGGCCCTGGTGAGCTGGGGAACCTATGTGCTCTCCTGGCGCCCTTGTCTTCGGGTGTGGCCGGACCGGCTGGTCCTGGTGAACCTGCTGCGCGACCGGGTGATCCCCTTCGGCGCCGTCGCGGATATCCGGGTGACCCATTCCGTGGTGATCAAAACCAAGGACGCGGTCTTTACCTCTTGGGGGGCGCCTGGGCTGGAGAGGTTCGGGCCAAAAATCGGCGACGGCGGCGTGCCACGTTCTGCGGCCCGGGGCTCCCGAGCGGGGCGTTCGGACACCGGATCGCAGGCCATCCTGACGCGCGCGTGGTCCGGCTGGGAACAACGCCAGACCGATGACAAAGATGCATCACCGGCAGCCACTGCCCCGGTGGTGTCACCTGTGACAACAACCTGGAGCAAGCCGGCCCTGGTCAGCGGCGCCATTGTGCTGGCGGGATGCCTGGCCGACGTGCTGGTGCATATCTGACGGGCGTCCAAATCCGGGCACGGCGATGGCCCCGGCTCACTGTGAGCCGGGGCCATCACTTACTGTTATGGGTTCAATGCTGCCCTATGGCTGGGCTCTCCCCACGGAGATCCTTACCGATCGGTCAGCTCTTCCAACCCACCTTTGTCCAGTCGATGTCCTGGAACTGTACGGCTCCGATGTTAACCAGGCCCTTCTTGACCGCGCTCACCGTTGGCGTCGGGGAAATCGGCACCATCGGAACGTAGGAGAAGATGGTCTGATCAATTTTCTGTACCAGGGCCCGCTGCTTGTCCGGGTCCAGTTCGGCATTGGCCTTCTTCCACAGGTCTCCCAGGGATTCGTCCGTAACGCCGTTGTAGTTCTGCGGGCTGTCCGCCGGGTAGAAGATCGACTGCGAGCTGGACACTGGGAAGGCTGTACCGACCCAAGAGAACAGCGTGGTCTGGAAGTTCTTCTTGTCCGTGGTGGTGACGTAATCGGAGAACAACTTGGCCACCGGGACGGTCTCGATGGTCAGATCCACACCTACAGCCTTCAGGTTTGCCTGAATCTGCTTGGCAGCGTTAGCCGACGTCGCGATACCGGACGGGATGGTCACGGAAATGGTCAGCGGCTTGCCGTCCTTGGCCCGCATGCCATCCGAGCCCTTCTTCCAACCGGCGTCGTCCAGCAGGGCGCCGGCCTTCGCTACGTCATAGCCGATCGTCGAGGTGGCGTCATCCGTGTAGCCCTTCTGGCCGGGCATGTAGATGTAGTTGTTCTGCGTGGTGACCGGAGCGCCCAGCGGTTCAAGCCGGCTCTGCGCGATCGTGTCGCGGTTGATCGCCCGGGCAATACCCTGGCGGACCTTGACGTCGTCCAGCGGCGCCACCTTCGCATTGAAGTCGAAGTGGTACCAGGTGAGCCCGCCCGCACGCTGGATCTCCCCGTCGTCGCGCTTGGAGGCGGTGTTGTAGACATCGGGGCTGACGATGCCGCTGCCGATGCCAAGTGCGTCAACTTCCTTATTGGCATAAGCCTGCGCCAGGGCATCCTGCGAATCAATCGTCTTGACGATGATCGTGTCCAGCTTCGGCTTTTCGCCCCACCACTTGGGGTTCGGCTTCAACGTCACCACCTGACCGGTGGTATCGACATTCGAGACCTCGTAGGGCCCGCTGGAGGGAACCGGCGTGCTCTTGTAGGCGTCATTGAAGGTGGCGGGATCCTTGGTGACCGAGGCTTCGTACGAAGGATTGACCAGAATTGACGGCCAGTCGGCGTTCTTATTCTTGAAGGTCATCTTGAAGTTGGAGTCGCTGTCCGTGCGCTCAACGGACGAGATGTCCTCCCAGACGTTCGTCGACGCGACCTGGAAGCTGGTGTCGCTGCCGTTGAACGCCTTCCACGCGGACTCAAAATCCTTATACGTCATGGGGGCGCCATCGCTCCACACAGCCTTGGGGTTCAGCTTGACCTCGACCACCTGGGGATCGGTGCTGACCAGCTTGACCTCGGTCGCGTAGTCCGGGTTCATTTCCCAGGTGCCGTCATCCTTGATCCGCACCGGTCCACCCGTGGTGGAGTTCAGCAGGACTTTGATCTGATCCGAGGTGTTGCCGTCCACGGTGCCGGAGTTCCAGTTCGAAGGCATTGCATCGATCGGCAGCGTCAGCGTTCCACCATCCTTAACGGCGGAGTAATCCGCCGTGTCCCAGGCTGTGGTGGGCAGTTTGCCTTGATCGCTGGCGCCCTGCGTGGCATTGACTGTGGCCGTGCCCCCGCCGCTGCCACCGGAACAGCCGGAGACTCCCAGTGCCAGGGCCAGGGCCGCGGCCCCGAGCGCAGCGTATTTTGTCCGTTTCATTGTATGTTTTCCTCCCATAGTGAAACTTTTCCGTGGTGGTTCCGCACGTGGCACGCCGCCTGCTGGTCTCACCGTTCCGCCATCGTGTCGATCAGTGCGTCGTGCTCGGCGTAATGACACGCGACGGAAGTCTTGTCCACGGTGCGCAGGCTGGGATCTTCATCCCGGCAGCGCTGCCGTTGTTCGTCCGGAAGCAGCTGGTACAGCGGGCAGCGGCTGCGGAAATTACACCCCGGGATATCGTCCGTCGGGGAGGGCAGGTCACCATCGAGGAGTACCCGGACGCGGGTCCGCTCCAGCGCCGGGTCCGGAATGGGAACAGCGGAGATCAGGGCCTGGGTATAGGGATGGCGCGGCCTGCGGAAGACATCATCCGATGTTCCGTATTCCACAATCCGGCCCAGATACATCACCGCCACATGGTCGGCAATGTGATGAACTACGGCCAGGTCGTGGGCCACAAATACGTAGGACAGCCCGAGCTGCAGCTGGAGATCCTTGAGCAGGTTGATGACACCGGCCTGAATGGAAACATCCAGCGCGGAGACCGGCTCGTCGAGCACCAGAATCTTCGGATCCGTCACCAGCGCCCGCGCAATGCCGATCCGCTGCCGCTGTCCGCCGGAAAATTCATGCGGATAGCGTGAGGCCATCTCCGGGTCCAGCCCCACCAGCTCCATCATCTCGGAGACCTTGCGCTGCTGGTCTCTTTTGCTGATCCCGTGCACCGTCAACGGTTCGGCTATCACGTCGTGGATCGGCAGCCGTGGATCGATGGAGGCCATCGGGTCCTGGAAAACCACCTGGATGTCGCGGCGCATTTTCAGTCTGTCCCGCTTGGCCAGGTCCGCGACGTCCACTCCGTTCACGCGGATCTGCCCCTGCTGGGGTTTGGCCAGTTCCAGAATTTCCATGATTGTCGTCGATTTGCCGCACCCGGATTCGCCGACCAGCCCCAGTGTCTGGCCGGACCCCAATTCGAAGCTGACGCCGTCGACCGCGCGCACCGTACCGATCTGGCGCTTGAAGACCGCACCCTTCAGCAGCGGGAAGTGCCGGACCAGCCCTTTCAGCGACAGTACTTCACGGCCGTCGGTGCCGGCCGGTTCGCCCTCGATCAGCGGCGCAGGTCGGGGAAACACTTCGGAGCGCGTCAGCTTCCCGCTGGTAATTTCGGACGAGCGGATACAGGCCGCCTGGTGGGTGGGATTTTCTTCCGAGCCGGTGAGCGCCGGCTCCGCCTCCCGGCAGGCGTCAATGACCAGTGGGCAGCGCGGCGCGAAGGGACAGCCGGGCGGCAGGGCCGCGAGCGACGGCGGACGCCCCTCCAGCGGCACCAGCCGGGTCTGCCACGACGCCATGGACGGCATGGAACGCAGCAGCCCGATGGTGTACGGCATGGCGGGCGCATGGAAAACCTCATCCACCCCGCCGGTCTCCACCAGGCGCCCGGCATACATGACGGCAATCCGGTCCGCATTGCCGGCCACCACGCCCAGGTCGTGGGTGATCAGCACCACTGCGGCGCCGGTGATCTCCTTCGCCTCCTGCATCACCTCCAGAATCTGCGCCTGGATGGTTACATCCAGCGCAGTCGTCGGCTCATCGGCAATGATCAGCTTCGGATCGTTGGCGATCGCAATCGCAATCATGGCCCGCTGGCGCATGCCGCCGGAGAATTCGTGCGGAAATGCCTCCGCGCGGCGCTCCGGGCTCGGAATACCGACAAGTTTCAGCAGTTCCACCGCCCGTGCCGCCGCGGCCTGCCGGGACAGTTTCTTATCATGGAGCAGCAGGCCCTCGGCGATCTGGTGGCCCACCGTGTACACCGGAGTCAGTGCGGACAGCGGATCCTGGAAGATCATCGAGATGTCCTTGCCGCGGATCCTGGAGAGCTCGGCATCCGAGCACTCCAGCAGCGACCTGCCCTGGAATCGCACGCTGCCGCCGATCCGCGCGGAGGACGGAAGCAATCCCATCACCGCCATTGAGGAGACCGACTTCCCGGACCCGGATTCCCCCACAATGCCCAGGAACTCGCCGGGATTCACATGGTAGCTGACCCCCCTGACGGCCTTCACCTCGTTCCCGGCCTGTACGAAGGTCACGCTGAGGTTGTCCACTTCCAGGACGGGAGTCACGGCCGGGACTCGTTTGCCGGTAATGGTCAGCGGTTCAGTCACGGTTTGCTCCAGAGGTGGGGTCGACGGCGTCGCGCAGCGCGTCTCCGGCAAGACTGGTTGCCAGTACGGTGATGACGAGGATCGCAGCCGGGTAGATAAAGAGCCACGGTCGAGTGGTGGCGGCGCCGGTACCGCTGGACAGCAGGGTTCCGAGCGAAACATCCGGGGGCTGGACGCCGAAGCCGAAGTAGCTCAGGGTGGTTTCCGTCAGGATCGCGGCCCCGACCCCCAGCGTGGCGTCGATGATCAGCAGCGAGGACACGTTGGGAATGATGTGCCGGCGGATGATCGTGCTGGTCTTCACCCCCATGAACCTCGCAGCCTTGACGAAGTCCCTGTCCCGCAGCGAGGAGGTCTGGGCACGGATCACGCGGGCCAGGATCATCCAGCTGAAAATCGCCAGATAAACCATCACGATGACCCAGGATCCGCCCTTGATCAGCGGGTACAGCATGATCAGAATGTACAGCGCCGGCAGGACCAGCAGCAGATCGATGAACCAGACAATGATCCGGTCCCAGACGCCGCCGAGGTAACCGGCCAGCGCCCCGATAAACCCGGCCAGCAGTGCCGAGACCGGCCCCACGACGAAGCCGATCAGCAGTGATTT
This sequence comes from Actinomycetales bacterium, assembly GCA_038242035.1. GTDB lineage: Bacteria > Actinomycetota > Actinomycetes > Actinomycetales > Micrococcaceae > Arthrobacter_M. The sequence continues at coordinate 13,969 of JBBSSN010000016.1, read as the reverse complement.
ACGCAGCCCCACCACCGTCTGGGCATAAATATCGCCGCCGATCTCGTCGGTGCCGAACCAATGCTTGCCGGTCGGCCCCGTATTCATCGACATGACGTCCTGGCTGATCGCATTGAAGTTGTAGAACGCCAGCCCAAAAAGCGCCCACAGCACGATGACCAACAGCGTGAGGGTACCGACCCAAAAACGCGGCGTCCGGGCCAGCTTCGCAAAAATGAGGCGCGTGCGGGATGCCGGACGGGGAAGGCGTTGTTGTGCTTTGGGCGTGACGGGAAGGACCTGGGCATCTTCGACCATGCTCATTAGCTAGACCCTCACTCTCGGGTCGAGGGCGGCATAAACGACTTCGGACAGCGTCCCGGCAATCAGCACCAGGATGGAAGCGAACATAACGGAGCCGGCTACCCCGTTGATGTCATTTTGCTGCACGGAGCGAACCAGGTATTCGCCCATTCCGTGCCAGCTGAATACCAGCTCCACCACCGTGGCACCGGTCAGCAGCAGAGCGAAGGAGTAGGCGAAGTAGGTGGACATGGGAATCAGCGCGATCCGCACGCCGTGCTTCACCAGGGCCCGGTTGCGGCTCATACCCTTGGACCGCGCCGTGCGGATGTAATCCGCCGAGAGGACATCAAGCATGGCGCTGCGCTGATAGCGCGAATAGCCGGCTGCCGCCGTCAGCGACAAGGTGATGGTCGGCAAAATCAGGTGGTTGATTCTGTCGCCGAACATCACCAGGAAATTCCCCTGCAGCCCGGCGGTATATTCGCCGCTGAAGTTGATCAGCTGATGCCCGGTCAACCCATTGAGACCGGTCGCCAGGATCATCAGGACTACGCCGATCACAAACGTCGGCGTGGCGCCAACGGTAAACGATGCGTAGGACACCAGCTGGTCGCTGACCCGGTATTGTTTGACCGCACCCCAGACTCCGAAAACGACGCCGAGCACCGCACCGATGATGCTGCCGATGATCAGCAGGCGCAGGCTGACCCCCGCCCGGGCAAAAATCACGTCGGTGACCTGCTGGTTGTCCACGGTGATGCCCAGCGAACCATGCGTCACCAGGTTGGAGAGCCAGGTCCACAGCCGTTCCAGCACCGGAACATCCGGATTGACGCCCAGACCATTGAGGATCGAGGTGATCACCTCGGGTGAGGGCTGTGGATTGCGGCCCAAGTAGCGTTGCGCCGGGTTCAGCGACAGGCTCGCCAGGACGTAGGCCAGCAGTGTCGCGATGGCTGTGAGAATGAAGTAATTGACGAACCGTTTGACCACGAAGCCGATCATTTGCGCCCTCTGCGTGAGACAAGAGAGCTGTCCGCTCTGCTTCCGGCAAAAGCGTCGTACGCGGCAAGGCCCGCTGGACCGGCACCTGACGGAATCGGGTCGGAACAGTTGAGCACTAGCGCAATCCTTTTCAACGGCTGGAACACTGCGGCCACGGGTGAGTGATCGCCTCAAGCGGCCGTTGTCGACCATACGCCTCATGAGCGTGCCCTGCGTCACAACGGAACAGCTTTCGGGTTCAACGTACTACACGTGACGCGGAAGTCAATCCGGAATCCGCACGGCAGTCCGGGCTCTGACTTGTTGTCAGCGGGGCAGCCGCAGCTGCCCGCGGAACGCCGGACCCGCATAGTTCCACGGCCTGCGAGGTACCCAACGGAGGTCCTCGTCCCGGACGTCAGCAGCGAAGCCCGGCTCCGCAGAGGCGGCGGCCTGCAAGGATTGACCTCCAGATCGTTACCGACGGCCGCCCTGCATCACGACGTTGTGCGGCACCTTATCGTGCTCCCTTGGCCGCACGGGCGCCGTCCGCACCGGTGTTGTACGCCGTCTTCCGAGGCTCGCGCAGCAGGTGCACCATCGTGTCGATACTGTTGGCGACGCCGTCGGCCGCGTCCAGGACGGACGGCATGACCGCCTGCCGGACGGCAGGCGGGAGGTCTGGTGACCGTTCCAGATCCCGCCGCAGATCGGCATAGGCGGCCCGCTGGCTGGCCGTTCCGTGCGGCAGCGTCCCCTGCGTCGCGGCATCCGCACAGGCCGCCAGATTGCGGTCCGCACTTGCGATGAACGGTGCCAGCACCGTAAGCAGCTGCTCAACGGGCTGGTGGTCCTGGTACATGGAGAGCCTTGCGGCATCTATCACCATCGCGGACTGCACCAGCAACTGGCTTTGGACCAACACGCCCTCGGCAATATACAACACCCTAGTTCCGGTGACCGGCTCGGCTTGGGTTCGATCCAGCGAGGCCTGGGCGTTGGACCGTGCACGGCGCGCACCGACCCGTGCTGCGTCGATCCGGGACTTGCTCGCCTGCGGATCCGTGACGGCCGCCAAATACCGGCGATACGCCGCGAGCAGTTCGGCCATCCGGGTGGGCAGATAAGCGCGCTCCCAGGCAGGCCAAGCCGCCGTGGCAACGACCGCGAGAAGGCCCGCCAGGACCGTGTCAACGAGCCGTGGAACGACGACGACGGCAGCCGGGGAGCCGGCGAGGTCCAGTAAGGCGACCAGGTAGGCCGCGATCCACGTCCCCATGAACAAGGCGTTCGGTGCTCCGGAGGCCCGGACCCCGAACACGAAGACCACCACCAGCGCGATCAGCGCATAGGGACCCGCCGGTGCCAGCAAATACGTGGCCGCCGTGCCAATACACAGCCCCAGCACCGTCCCGACCAGCCGTGCCGTGGTGCGTTGCAGGGTGGCGGCAAAATCCGGCCGGAGCAGGATCAGCACCATCAGCGGAACCCAGTAGCCGCGGTCCCCTCCTGGCAGCAGCCGGGCCAAGGCATCGGTCCCGGTCACCAAAATGGCCAGCCGGATGGCGTGCCTGGCAATGGCGGAGTTCCAGTCAAGGTTGGCGCGCAGCGTGGCCAGCGGGGCCTGCAGCGACACGCGCGACTTGCCCACCCGGGCCGGCTGCTCAACCGTCCTGCCTTCCAGTGCCCCGGGCGTGACGATCCTGCCGCAGGCCCGCAGCTGGCCGCCGAGAGCCCGCCCGTGCAGGAGCGCGAAGTGTCCGGTGGGCGAGTCCGGAAACCCGGCCATGACTTCCTCCATCCGCGCCAAGGCGGCCATCGCGGGGTCCAAAGCAGCGTCGTCGAACGGGCGTCCCTTATGCAGCGCCGCGGCGACCGCGTCCAAGGCGATACCTGCGGCCAGCAGCAAATCATGCACCGCCGTCCGTTGCGCTGTCTTTTCCGCCCGGTCGAACCTTTCCACGCAGTACGCGAGCGCCATGATCTCCAGCCGCAGCCGTTCCGCCTCATCGAGCAACGCACGGTAGGACTGCATGCTGGGACCGTGCCCGTGGCCGAACCCGGTGATGGTGTCCCGCGCCTTGTCCAGCACCGCAGCGGCACCGGGCGCAACCCGCTTGGGCTGCGCCGAACGCGTACGTTCCGCCAGTTTGCCGTAGAGATCCGCCAGCGCCGTGCGTTCGGGACCGTGCCGGCGCAATGGCCAGCCGGCGACGGCGAGCAGGCTCTGCACCAGCGCTGCCGCGGTGATCAATGCGGCAATGGACACCGCGTCAGAGGGCGCCTGCGGGAAGCGGTTGAGCACAATGGCCACCGCCGTGGCGGCAATGCCGATCTGCGAGACGTTCGCGCCCAGAGCCAGCAACATGCCGGTAACGAAGGAAAACACGGCAACCAGCAGCAGCGACAGCGGCACCGAGTGGGCGCACAACACCGTCAGTCCGCCGCCGACCCCGGCTGCCACGGCCGTGGCGCCCATTCGTGCCAGCCGGAGCCGGTAGCCGCCGGGCCGGTCCGCGAAGGCCGCAAACAACGCACCGACTGCGCCGAAGACACCAATGCCGATGTTTCCGGCCGCAATACCAACCACTAGCGGAATCCCCACGCCCACGGCATTCCGCGCGGCCACCACGGGGTCCGATTGCGAAAAATCCAGCCGCAGCGATTTTTTGGCGGTGGCGGAGATGGACGTCAGGGCGGGCATTCCTTCAGTATGGCATCGAGCCCCGGTGCCACTATCTGCTTCCATGGGTTTATCGGTTCGGCTCCTGCCCGGACCTAAAGAATTGACCGCAGAACATACCGTAGAAGATAAGGACAAGATATGCTCCCAAACTCCACGCCTGCAGAAGAACCACCGGCAGGTCCGCTTGACGGAATCATCATCGCCGACTTTTCCCGCGTCCTGGCCGGCCCACTGGCCACCATGACACTGGCGGATCTGGGCGCCCGCGTCATCAAGGTTGAGCGGCCCGGGACAGGGGATGACACCCGCCACTGGGGACCGCCGTTTTCCGCGACGGGAGCTACATACTTTGAAAGCGTTAACCGCAATAAGGAATCCGTCTGCCTGGATCTTACCGACCCGGCCGACCGGAAACTGGCGCGCACTCTTGCGCTGCGGGCCGACGTCGTCGTCGAGAACTTCATGACGGGCACGATGGAGAAGCTTGGGCTCGGCTACGCGGACCTCGCAGCGCACAACCCGGGTCTGATCTATGCCTCGATCACCGGATTCGGCAGCGCCGGGGGCGCGGCGCTGCCCGGCTACGATTTCATTGTCCAGGCGCTGGGCGGTCTGATGAGTATTACCGGCGAAGCCGACGGCGATCCGATCAAGACCGGCGTTGCACTGGTGGATGTGCTGACCGCGAAGGACGCCACCATTGGCATCCTGGCCGCACTGACTGCGCGCCAGGCCACCGGATGCGGGGCCCGGCTGGAACTGAATCTGCTCTCCAGCCTGCAGGCAGCCCTGGTCAACCAGGCGCAGGCCTATCTGGGGGCGGACCAAATCCCCGGCCGGATGGGCAACGACCATCCATCGATCGTGCCCTATCAGCTGCTCCGGTGCGCCGACGGACCGCTAGCGGTGGCCTGCGGGAACGATGGCCAATTTGCCCGGTTCGCGGCGGTTCTGGGGCGCGATGAGCTTGCCACCGATCCACGTTTTGCGACCAACAGCGCCCGTGTGGGGCAGCGTGTGGAGTTGGTGGAAATGCTGGAGCAGGTGCTGCGCACCGCGCCGGCGGGAGACTGGCAGACCAGGTTGACGGCTGCGGGCGTCCCGGCCGGTCAGGTGTCCACTATTGCCGAAGGACTGAACTTCGCGGTGTCGCTCGGACTTGAGCCGGTCATCGAGGTCCAAAACCCGGCGGGCGGACCGGCAGGCCTGCAGGTGCGACACCCCATTTCGTGGACCCCGCCACTGCCCGTGCGCAACCAGGCGCCGCCGGCCTTGGGAGCGCACGATCAGAGCGTCCGCGGCTGGCTTGCGGCGGACTGGACGCGCACGGAGTAGCGTCAGTAGGAAAACGGCGCGGGAAGCGTCCGGACCCTTCGAACGGAAAGTCACTCCATGACCGACGCTGTTGATCTGATCGATATTGATTCTCTGCTGAGTCCGGCGGAAATTGCCCTGCGTGCCTCCGTAAGGTCTTTCGTGGACAGCACCATCAGGCCCAATATCGCCCAATGGTATGAGGATGCGGTCTTCCCGCTGGACATTGTGCCGGAGATGGCGAAGCTGGGCCTGCTCGGCATGCACCTGTTAGGCTACGGCTGCGCCGGCCGGTCGGCCGTTGACTATGGCCTTGCCGCGCTGGAACTGGAAGCCGGTGACTCGGGCCTGCGTACCTTCGTCAGTGTGCAGGGGTCGCTGGCCATGAGCGCCATCCACAAACACGGTTCCGAGGAACAGAAGAACGAGTGGCTGCCGCGGCTGGCCAGCGGGGAGGCGATCGGCTGCTTCGGCCTGACCGAGCCGACGGCCGGTTCCGATCCCGCAGCGATGAAGACCTTCGCCCGCCGGGATGGATCCGGCCCGGATGCGGACTGGATCATCGACGGGAGCAAACGCTGGATCGGCCTTGCATCGGTGGCCAAGGTCGCGGTGATCTGGGCGCAGACCGAGGACGGCGTCCGCGGATTCGTCATCCCCACCGACACGCCGGGGTTCACTGCCACCGCGATCGAGCGGAAACTGTCCATGCGCGCCTCCATCCAATGCGACATTGAGCTCTCCGGCGTCCGGCTGCCCGCCGGTGCGGTACTCCCCAATGCGAAGGGCCTGCGCGGACCGTTCGAGTGCCTCAACGAGGCCCGGTACGGGATCATCTGGGGCGCCATGGGTGCCGCTCGGGACAGCTACCAGACGGCTCTGGATTACTCCAAGGAACGCCTGCAGTTCGATAAACCGCTGGCGGGATACCAGCTGACGCAGGAGAAACTGGTCAACATGGCCCTGGAAATCAATAAGGGAACGCTGCTGGCCCTGCATTTGGGCCGGCTCAAGGATGCCGGCCGGCTCAGCCCGCAGCAGATTTCCGTTGGTAAGCTCAATAATTGCCGGGAGGCCATTGCGATCTGCCGGGAGGCCCGCACGATCCTTGGCGGAAACGGCATCACGCTGGACCACTCACCCCTGCGGCACGCGAACAATCTGGAGTCTGTGCGTACCTATGAGGGAACCGACGAGGTGCACACCCTGATCCTGGGCCAACACATCACCGGGATCCCGGCGTTCCGGTAGCAGCGGCCAGGCGTTACACCCGGCGCTACTTTTCTGCGTTTTCGGCGACGAGTATCAGGTGATTGTCATCGGCGAGCAGATCCCGAGCCAGTTGCTCCAACCGTGTGGCCAGTTCCGGATGCTCCCCGGGAGACCAGCCGGCCAACAGCTCCGTCAGCCCGTCGCGGCGCGCTGCGGTCAACCGGTCGACGGCGGAACGTCCGGCCGCGGTGAGCTTCAGTTCTTCGCCGCTTTCTGCGCGGACGTCGGCGGCGTGGGCGCCCCCGTCCGACGATCCTGCCTGCGGGCTCCCGCCGCCCGCGCCCGTCCGGAGCGCCCGACGGCTGCCGCCGCCGTCGTCGGACTGCACAGTATTAAGCCGCCCGCCATCGGGCTGCCCAGTCGTGCTCTGTCCTCTGGCGTTCTGTCTTTTGGCGTTCTGTCCTGTGGCGTTCTGTCCAGTGCTGTGCTGCCGGGTGGGAAGGGCGTCCACCAGCCCGGACCGGACCAGATCCTGTACCGGTGAGTCCAGCTCCGCCGCATCAATGCGCAATCCGTGCGCCAGCGCGGACAGGCTCGTCGCGGATTTTTCGGGGAACCTGAAGAGCAGCCACACGGCATCGGGCTCCAGCTCAACGCTGGCCTCCCGCGCGAGGCGCCGGTACATCTCGGGGCGGTTCTCGCGCTGCAGCAGGTGGTTGAGCTTGCGCTCCACTTCCTGCAGGGACGTGCGGCCCTCAGGCGGGATAAATGCCTCGGCGGTGTCATTGTCCACCGTGCTGCGCAACCGCAGCTCGGGCAGCAGCAAGGTAAGGATGAAGGCCAGTACGCCGACCGGAGCAGCGATCAGAAATACGGTCTGCAGGGCGTTCGCGTATTGGGCAATGAAGTCCGCCCGGTCCGCGGGCCGCAGCAGGGCCAGCTGGGCCGGATTGATATTGGCCCCGCTCAAGCCGGCGGGCAAAGTGTGAGCGGCCAGCACCCCGGCGAATATCGCACCGAAAACGGCAGAACCAAACGAACCGCCAATGGACCGGAAAAACGTTGCGCCCGAGGTGGCTGTGCCCAGATTCTTGTAGTCCACGGCGTTCTGCACAGCGATCACCAGCACCTGCATGACGCCCCCAATACCGACACCCAGGACGAACATGAACAACCAGACCAGGAGATCGGGTGTGTCTTGATCCATGGTGGAAAACAGGAACAGTCCCACGGTCATGATGGCGGTGCCGGCTACCGGGAAGATCTTGTAGCGGCCCCAGCGGGAAATCAGCAGCCCGGATCCGATGGAGGTCAGCAGCAGCCCGCCCATCATCGGCAGCAGCTGCAGCCCGGAGCTGGTGGCCGCTTCGCCGCGGACTACCTGCAGGAACAGGGGCAGGAAGGTGATCGCGCCGAACATGGCGAAACCGACAATGAAGCCGATGCCGCTGGCGACGGCGAACGTCCGGTTCCGGAACAGGCTCAGCGGAATGACCGGTTCCTTGGCACGGCGTTCGATCAGCACGAAGAGCACGATCAGCACCGCACTGGCGACAGCCAGACCGATGATGAACGGGGAACCCCAGGCGTACGAGGTGCCACCCAGGGTGGTCACCAGCACCAGGCCGGTGGCCGCAGCGGCCAGCGCCGCGGTGCCGAGGTAGTCGATCTGGCGGCGGATGCGTTCCCCGGAACCGGGCAGCACCGCGGAAACAACGATCAGGGCCACCGCGCCCAGGGGGATGTTGACGTAGAAAACCCAACGCCAGGACAGGTGGTCGACGAACAGGCCGCCGATCAACGGTCCGACGACGCTGCTCAGTCCAAAGACAGCGCCGAAATAGCCCTGATACTTCCCGCGTTCCCGGGGCGACACCACGTCCCCGATGATGGCCTGGGCGCCCACCATCAGCCCGCCGCCGCCCACGCCCTGAATGGCCCGGAAGGCGATCAGCTCACCCATGCTGGTGCTGATTCCGGCCAGCACAGAACCCACCAGGAAGATCACGATGGCGGCCAGGAAGAAGATCTTGCGTCCATAGAGATCGCCCAGTTTGCCCCAGAGCGGCGTCAGCGCCGTGGACGCGAGCAAGTAGGCGGTGACAATCCAGGACAGGTGGTTCAGTCCACCCAGATCTCCGGCGATGGTGGGCAGCGCCGTGGCCACGATGGTCTGATCCAGGGCAGCAAGCAGCATCCCGAGCATCAGCGCCCCGATGATCAGCAGGCGGGCACGACCCGTCACCGGCTCCCGCTGCATCTTCTGTCCCGCCATGGGCTCATGCTAGTCCTGTGGGCTCGAGCTTCGGAAGTCCTTGGCCAAGGAACCGTTCACCCGGCGAGGAAGGGGCGGCTCCGCGAAAGCGGTGCTGCGCCGCTCCGTTTTCGCGGGGTGGCCCCTGCCTCACCAAGGGTCACCCCGGGGCAGCCCCTACCTCACCAAGGGTCAACCCGGGCAGTGCCAAGCGTGCGGGGCGGGCCTTCGTGCGCCGGGCAGGGAATTAGCCTCGCGCCACTGGTGGATCCAGTCCGGAAGGACCAGATCGGCCGGCGGGTGGCCCACCTCGGCGAAAATCTCCGCGTTGCTGACCGGCCCGTGCCTGCCGACCAGCCGGGTGGCGACGTATGCGCGGGCGTATATTTCGCCGTCGGACACCATTCGATGCTCAAAATAGATGGCCTTCTCATCCACGCCGACAATTTTGGTTTCAATCGTGTAGTGCTGCCACAGTTTCAAGGATTTCCGGAAGGCGATGGTCTCCGCGCCGGCGATCGGGCTCCAGCCCCTGGCCCGCATCCTGGCCCACAGACCGCTGCGGGCCAGATGCCCCAGGCGGCCCAAATCCATCAGCGAGAAATACATGCCGTTGTTGACATGCATGGCCAGGTCGAGGTCGGTCGGCAGGACAGACAGGGAAACCGAAGAGGAGCCCCAGAAGTTCACTTTTGGACGGCGTCGGGATAGCACGAGGATGTGGAACAGCGTGCGCAGGAGCAAATGCATAGATGCCATGTTACCCACCAGTAACCAATGCGGTGCGGAGCGGGCTACTAACGGTTGGCGAAATAAATCCAGACGCCGATAATCCACGTACTGCCGGCGAGCGAGGCGAAACCGAACTCGGCCAGCACGCCCAGGCCCGTGGCTCTAAGCGCCGCCATGCTGGACGAGAGGGCAGCGGCGAAGCTGCGCTGCCGGGCCAGCTCGCTGCCGAGCAGTCCCAGCGCAAAACCGATCAGCAGCCCCACCACCGGAATGACGAAGAAGCCCACGATGCCCAGCGCCAGGCCGGCCAGTATGGAACGCCCGGGAATCTGCCGCCGGCGCATGGCCCGTCCGGTCAGTACCGCACTGGAGAGCATGCCTGCCGTCACCAGCAGAAGTCCAACGACGAACACCACCCACCCGACCGGGCTCGACACCGCGATGGCCCATGCCAGCAGGCTGAGTGCAATCAGGATGCTGCCCGGCAGCACCGGCACCACAACGCCCGCGGCTCCGAGAAGAATGAGCAGACCACAGATAATGGTCCAGAGAAGTTGGCTATCCATGCTTCCAGTCTGTCACCGGGCCGCTCACCGGGGGCGCTAGTCGACGCTCTTGATCTTGACGACGAAGACGGCACCGAGTAGCCCAATCACCGCCGCGACAATATACAAAAGCAGGTAGCCGCCGTCGACCGCGGTCACCAATAACCAGGCGACCGCCGGCGCGATCACCTGCGGCAGCGAATTCGCCACATTGATCACCCCCATGTCCTTCCCGCGGTCGGCCGCGAACGGAAGAACCTGTGTCAGGAGCGCGAAATCCACTGCCAGGTAGGCACCGTAGCCAACACCCAGGACCGCAGCTCCGGCCAATGCACCCGGCCACGTCGGGAAAAAGGCCAGAATGAGCGCGGCGAGGGCAATGATGATGGAGGAGCCGATCACGAAAGGCTTCCGCTTGGCCACCCGATCCGTCCAGAGTCCGCCGATCACGGCCGTCACCAGTGTCATCACAGCGTAAATACCCGTCAGGATCAGCACTCCGAATGCGGGATCCGGGTAATGCACCGCGTCAATGAGGAAGAACAGCAGATACAGCGTCACCAGGTGCGTGCCGACGTTGACAAGGAACCGTGTCAGCCAGGCCCAGCAGAAATCCGGGAAGGCAAACGGTGTGAAGAACCCGACAATGAAGCCGCGCAAGGAGAACGGCGGCCGCAGGGCCGGATCAAGAGGCTGGTCCTGGGAGGTGAACAGGTACATGACGATCCCAAGCATCAGCGCAGCCGCACAGATGATGTAGCCGAGCGCGAAATTGCCGGCGACGGCGGCTGCCACACCGGCGCCGATCAGGATGCCGGCGGTGGTTCCCATCGAGGCAAGGCCGCCGACAGTGCCGCGTTGGCGGACGGGAACCCGGTCCGGAACGGCGGCCGTGATGGCCGCAACCGCCCCATTACAGCCCAGCTGAACCAGGCACCACAGCGCGGCCATCGCGGCCACACCGGGTGCGATAGTGAGGCCAAGCAAGCCGATGGTTCCCAGCAGCGCACCGATCAGCACCCAGGGAACCCGGCGGCCGAACCGGGACAGCGTCCGGTCCGAGAACGCCCCGAAGAGCGGGTTTGCCACCAGCGAGACGGCCGCGCCGCAACCGGTCACCAGGGCCAGAATGGCCTCCTTATGCGAGGCGTCAAAATAGATGGCCTGCTGGCCCAGCAACACCTGGAGCGGGCCGAAGAACGCGGCGTTGATGCCGACATTCACCAGCACCACGCCAGCGGTCCAGCGTGGACGCACGTTCCGGACCGGCTCGTTGAGCGCGTTTGCCGCGGGGGGAATGTTCATGGCGGGGAAACTCTCCGCCGGCACGCCGTACGTCATGGCACCCCTTCTTCCCCGCGGACAACCCCCGGTGTCTGTGATCAGCGGTGTCTGTGATCAGCGTAACGCCATTGGGACACAGCATCCGCCCGCGGGCGGCGCGCACGGTTCATCAAGGCGCCCGGCAGCGTTCATCGATGCTGTGCGCGCACCGCTTCGATGATTCTAAGCGCTTCCACCGCGTCCGCCGGGTCGACCGGAAGTGGACCGCCGTCCAGCAGCGCCGCCGCGAGCAGCTGGTAGAACGCCGGGAAATTGCCGGGTTCGGTCGGCACTGGAACGAGAGCCCCATCGAGGCCCAGTACACCCCAGTTTTGCTCCGGGTCTTCGCCATACCCTGGGGTCCCGGGGAGCACCCCGGCAATGATCTGTGCCTCCTGCAGGTCTGCGGTGGCCTTGGTGTACGCCGCCGTGGAGCCGAGCACGCGCAGTCTGGGTCCTTTTTGCGCCGCACTGAGATTCATCCACAAATGCGAGCGCACGCCATTTGCATGCAGCAGTGCCACGAAATCGTCGTCGTCCGCTTTTTCCTGCGGTCGTCGTGCGCTCAACTCGCCGTACACCTGCGTCACCGGCCCGAAAAGCTGCAGCGCCTGGTCAATGAGATGACTGCCCAGGTCATACAGCAGACCGCCGCCGTCGTGGGCCGTGGCGTCGGCTTTCCATGGCTTGGAAATCTCCTGCGACCAGCGCTCCATCCTTGATTCAAAGCGGTAAACGTCCCCTAGCGCGCCCTCGTCCAGCAGTTTGCGCAGCGTCAGGTATTCACCATCCCAGCGCCGGTTCTGGTAGACGGTCAGCGGCACGCCCAACTCAGCGGCATGATCCATCAGCTGCTGCCCCTGTACCGAGGTGAGCGCAAAGGGCTTGTCAACGACGACGGCGATCCTGCGGTCCAGGGCGGCGTGCGCCAACGGCGCGTGGCTGGCGGGAGGAGTGCCGAGGACGACAAGGTCCACCTCTGGCCGGGCGAAAAGCTCCTCTGCGGTGTCCACAATCCGCGCCTGCGGGTACCGCCGCTGCGCCAAAGCACGCCGTTCCGGATTGGCTGTGACGATGAAATCCAGGCTGTACCGCGGGTGGGCGGCGATAGCGGGAGCGTGAAAAACGCTGCCGGCCAGGCCGAACCCGACGACGGCGGTACGAATGGGCTGCTGCATGGCTGTCACCTTACCGCCAGTGTCCACCGGGGAAGGATCGGCGTCCGGCATATGGGGTCCGCACCCGCGTCACGGACTCTGGTGCCCCCGCGGTCGGACGGATTAGGCTCGGCAGAGTGAAAGCCGACCACTTACCCTTGACTAATTCCGTTTCCGCTCCCACTATCCATCCCGACGGCGGGCGCGTCGTCGTCGCCGTCAGCCGGCCCGACTTCGCCGCGGATGCCTCGGTAGGCCAGTTGTGGACCATCCCGTTGGCCGACGGCTGCCCGCGCCGCCTGACGCGCGGGTTCCGCGACGAGTCGCCGCGGTTCTCGCCCAACGGCGACGTCCTCGCCTTCATCCGTTCGCGGCCGGGAAAGGCACCACAGCTGCACATCATGGAAGGCTCCGGCGGCGAACCGCAGGTCATCACCGACCGGCTGCTCGGCGTCGAAGGTTTCGACTGGTCCCCGGATGGACGTGCCATCTGCTTCTCCTCCCGGGAACCGGAGGAGGGCCGCTACGGAACGATTGAGGGCGTAGGCGCGGGCGCCGAGGATCCGCGCCTCATCCGCGGCTGGCGCTACCAGGCCAACGGCTTGGGGTACGTAACCGACAGGCGCTCTCAACTGTTCGTCGTCGACGTCCCCGCCGTTGATGCGGAGCCAGTCGTCGAACCGGTCGGCCGGGCCGCCAAATCACGTTCCTCGGATGATCCGTTCTCCGCCGTTCCCACACCGCGCCAATTGACCACGGACGACGCCGACCACGAGGCACCGCGTTGGTCAACCGATGGCGCGACGATCCTCTTCACGGCCAGCCTGCACGAGGACGCGGACAGCGATCTGCGGGCCGATATCTTCTCCATCCCTGCCAACGGCGGTTCCCCGCGGCAACTCTCGGGGCTCGCGGCCGGAGCACGGTTCTGCGCCATGGCCGGCACGCAATCCACTGACGGGCAATGGCTTTACTACGTGGCCGCGGACATGGGGCCCTCGGGCACGGACTTCATGGCCGCCCACTACGGCGTTTGGGTCGCTCCGATGGACGAACCTGAGGTCGCCCGCCGGCTGAGCGATGCACTGACCGCCGATTTCACCGAGAGCGGGGACCGGCTCATCACCTACGGCGCGGACGGAGTCCTGGCCATTGACAGGTCCCGCGGCGGGGCACGGGTGATGGCCTTCAGCCCGCACGGCGAACCCCGCATCCTCGCCGAGGGACGCTTTGTGGTGACGGCACTCGGCTCGGCCGCTGACGCCGTCGTCGTCTGCTACAGCGACCCGACGAGCTTCGGTGATGTCGCCGTCGTGGCAGGAGGGGAGCTGGAGCACCGCAGTGATTTCTCCGCGGGGTTCCGGGCAGAGGCCGGTATTATCCCGGTTCAGGAGTTCAGCACCGAGGCCGGGGATGGATACCCCGTGCACGGCTGGGTACTTCTGCCGCAGGGGCCCGGCCCGCATCCGGTGCTGCT